>DASWNS010000330.1:0-14215 GCA_036399115.1 Pyrinomonadaceae bacterium
CATCTTCGAGCCGTCGCATTTCGGCGGCGGGCTGCCGCAAGTCGTCGCCCACACGGTGGTGGACGGCGCGCCGTTCTGTCTCGGTCGAAATTTTCAGGTGACGCCGCTCGAAGTCATACACGGGCGGCTGCCCGTCGTCGCCTATCGCTGCAACGACTTTGCCTACGCCACAGACCTCAGCGAGATTCCGCCCGCGACTCTAGACGGCCTGCGCGACCTCGACGTGCTCGTGCTCGATTGCCTGCGCCTCACCGCGCACCCGACGCACCTCTCGCTCGAACGCTCGCTCGCATACATCGAAGAACTCAAACCGCGCCGCGCCTACTTGACCCACATCGCGCACGACATCAAACACGCGCGCGACTCCGCCCTGCTGCCCGTCGGCGTCGAGTTCGGCTATGACGGGTTAGAGATAAGTGATGAGTGATGGATGATGAGTAATGAGTCAAAACAACAAACTCGTCTTTGATTTATTACGCATCACGCATCACTCATCACCCATCACTTTTTTATGAAATTATTTCACGGAACTGACAACGCGGAGATCGAGAGGCCGACCGTGTTGACGCTCGGCGTGTTCGACGGGCTCCATCTCGGCCACCAGTTGATCATGCAGACGGTGGTTGAGCGTGCGCGTGCGGTAAATGCTGTGCCGACCGTCATCACTTTCGACCCGCACCCGCGCGCCGTGCTCCATCCCGAATCCGCGCCGCCCCTCTTGCAGACCTTCGACCAGAAGCTCGAAGCCTTCCGCATGCTAGGCATCGAACAGGCGATAGTCATCCGCTTCGACGAGCAGTTTGCGCAGCTTCGCGCGGAGGATTTTTTGCGCGACGTGGTGCGCGAGCGTTTGCAGGCGCGGGAGGTGTATCTCGGTCGCGGCTTCGCGTTCGGGCGGAATCGTGAAGGGAATATAGAGTTGTTGAAATCCGCGAGCGGTCGCTTCGGGTTTCACGCGGACGAAGTGGCGGAGGTGCGCCTGCGCGGGCGGCGGATCAGTTCGAGCCGGATTCGCGAGATGCTGGCGGCGGGGCGCGTGAACCTTGCGCGGCGCATGTTGGGACGGCCTTATGGCGTCGAAGGGCGCGTCGTGCGGGGCGACGAGCGCGGGCGCACGCTCGGCTTCCCGACGGCCAACCTGCAACCGCAGAATCGCGTCATCCCGCGCGGCGGCGTCTATGTGACGGCCACTCTGATCGAAGGCGAGTGGCGGCGCAGCGTCACCAACGTCGGCACGCGCCCGACTTTCGCGGCGCGCGAAGGCGAGCCTTCCGTCGAGACTTACGTGATGGACTGGAACGGCGACCTCTACGGCGACGTGGTGCGCGTGCGTTTCCTCCGGCGGCTGCGCGACGAGCGAAAGTTCGCTTCCGTCGCAGAGTTGAAGGCGCAGATTGACCGTGATGTCGCACGCACCGCGCGCTATTTCACACATCGCGGCGTGCGAAATTCGCTGGCGATTATTTGAAGGCGGCGCGACCCGTTCAAACACGCGAGCGCGCCGCGCCGCGCAATCCTCTCTCCCGCCCGCACACACCCGAAAACCGTTCCAACATCCGCCGCGCAGGCGCGAAATACGCGGCGGGCGAAACAATTTTAAGACGCATCTAATCTTTGTTCAGGAACGTACAAGGAATGAACCTGACTGTCACAGGATTGCGACAAGTGTGATTTATCATCGAAAGCGAACATGGCAACGACCGGGAAAAAATCGAACTCTTTAATTCCGCGCGAAGGCAACGGGCAGCACGAAAACGGCGGCACGCACCGGCAGAACGGCAACGGGCGCGCGACTTCCGCCCTGAGTCTCATTCCTCCCGCGCCCTCGCCGCAACAGCCAGCGACTCATGACAGCGTTACGCATGAGACGGTTGCTGCGCCCGCCGTCGAAGCACAAGCGAAGGCGGATGAAGCGGCGCGTTTGGCGAGCGGCTGGCGCGTGTGGTGGCGCACATTTCAGGTGACGCGCGTGCTCGGCATGCTCGGCTTCTACCTGTTTCTGGAAAACTACGAAGCGCGTTCGAAGTTCAACCTGCGGATGCATGCGCGGCGGCTCGAAGAGGCGCGCACGCGTGGCCGCGCGGCTTTGCTTCGCGCGAAGGTGCGCGCCTCTGCCGGGCGCGCGATTGATCGTCTGATACGCCTCGTGCGTTACATAGTCTTTCGCGGCGCGGACGAATCGAGCACGAAGGAAGCGCGCCTTAATCGTCAGGCCGTGTGGCTCAAGACACGCCTGATCGAACTCGGCCCCACGTTCATCAAGATCGGCCAATCGCTCGGCACGCGCGGCGACCTGCTGCCGCTCGCCTACGTCAAAGAACTTTCGCTCCTGCAAGATCAAGTGCCGCCGTTTCCGACGACGGAGGCTTACGCGCGCATCGAAGCGGAACTCGGTCGCACGCTGCAAGAGGCTTACGCGGAGATTGACGCCGCGCCCGTGGCCGCCGCCTCGCTCGGTCAGGTCTATCGCGCACGACTTCATACGGGCGAAGAGGTCGCGGTCAAAGTGCAACGCCCCAATCTCGCTGCGACGGTTGCGTTCGACATCGCCATCCTGCGCCGCCTCGTCGCGCGTCTGGCGCGCTATCCTTCGTTTAACGAGAACGCCGACTGGCAGGGCATGCTCGACGAGTTCGACGAAACCATCGGCGAAGAGATGGACTACGCGCAGGAAGCGCGCAACGCCGAACGCTTCCGCGAGAACTTCAAAGACTGGCGCGTCATTCACGTCCCGCGCATCCACCGCACGCATTCAACCGCTCGCGTCCTGACGATGGAGTTTATTCGCGGAACGAAGGTGGTCGAGATCGAGGCTTTGCGCGCGCGGCGCATCTCGCCCGTCAAAGTCAATCGCCTGTTGATTCGCACCTACTTGAAGCAGTTGCTCGAAGACGGTTTCTTTCACGCCGACCCGCATCCCGGCAACCTGCTCGTGATGGACGACGGGCGGCTCGCCTTCTTCGATTTCGGCATGACCGGGCGCATCACGCCGCGCCTGCAAGCGCAGATGATCGATGCCTTCTTCCACGTCGTCGCGCGCGACGTGCACGGCCTCGCGCAGGATTTGATCAATCTCAACTTCCTCAAACCCGGCGTTGACCCCGAACTCGTGCGCCCGGTCGTCGAAGCGCTCTTCGAGCACTATCTGAATCTGAAACTCGGCGATGTGAACTTCAAAGAGTTGACCTACGATCTCGCAGCAGTGATGTACGACTACCCGTTCCGCCTGCCTTCAAACTTCACCTACATCATGCGCGCGCTGATGACGCTTGAAGGCATCGGCCTCGTCACCGATCCGAACTTCAGTTTCTTCGATACGGCGAAGCCTTACGCCAAAGAGTTTATGCTGCGGCGCGAGGGCAAGCAGTTTCGCAAACTCATCCTCGATAAGTTCATGGGACGCGAAAGCGCGGACGGGCGCATCGAATGGGGCAAGATGTGGAAACTCGCCAAGATGGCCGCCAAGACCTATCTGGAAAAATAGCAGGCAGCGAGAGACAGTTTAGGTAAGACCGGGGCGACGCCGCGAACGTGATTGTTTGCGGCGTCGCTTATAGTTTTAATCGAAGAGTTCGCGCTGCGCTCCGCGAATCGCGTTGAAGAGGAGCGGGTAGGTGGCGAGCGATTGGGCGCGGTATTGCGGGCGGAAGCCGAAGAGATAGATGCGCCCCTTACCCTGTGTGACTTCGACGAGCGCGGCCTTGCCTTTGAGTTTCTCCGCGCCGAGCAGCCAGCCGGAAAGAAGCGGGTTGGCACCCGCCGGATAGCGCGCGATGACGCGCACGCGCGCGGCCTCTTTCGCGTCCGTCAACTCGAAGACGGGCGAATCTTCCACCCACGCGATTGACTCGCGCGGCATCCCTGCGGCGACGTGGTGCGTCGTGTCGAGTTCCGTTCGCAGGATCGAGCCGGGCACGTAGAACTCCGTCTCTTTCAATCCTTCCGTCGCATTGCGCACGGGGAGTTTGAGTTGATTGATGGCGAAGTCGGAGGCGCGATTGAGAAAGATGAGCGTGCCGCCCGCTTCGACGTATTCGTTAAGCGCACGCACGCCTTCCGCGCCGAGGCCGCCCGTCAACTCTTCGGGCATCGCGCCCTTGCGATAGCCTTCGAGGAGCGCGCGCGGCGAATGATCCGGGATCAGGATGGCATCGTACTTCCCGCGCAAGTTTCCCGCGCGAACTTCTCTATCTTCGAGAGAAGCGAAGTGAATCTTGTTCTGTTCGAGCACCCAGCGCGTCCAACCCTCGTCCATCGAAGGGACGTGCGAGCGATAGAGCGCGAGGCTCGCCCGCGCACGCGGCACGGGCGCGGCGTCTCTGTAGATGCGCGCGCTGAGCACAGGATATTTGAACGGGCTTGAGATGGGCTTGGCTTCGACGCCCATCAGCATGGAGAGCGTATGCGCCGTTACGTCGTAGGGCGAGATGGGCTGGCCGCCTTCGCCGCGCAAATCAGGATAACGTTGCGTCTCAAGCAACGCCTTGGCAAAGTTGGCATAAGGTTGATCCATTCTGATCACCGCCGACCCGCTCGCATACCTGACGCCGCCCGCCGTGAACGCTCCCGCGTGATCAACTTCGACGCCGCCCCGCTGCAAGATACGTATTAACTTTTGCATCGCCTGCAACTGCGAGGCCGATTGTGAATACGGAATGACGTAAGCGAACAGTTCGCCGTTTTTTCGTTCGCGCACGGCTTCACGCCCGATCTCGTAGAAGCGCGTGAGCCATCGTTCGCGGTTCTCTGCCGCATGACGCAGGAGCGCGAATGCGCCCGTCGTCATGTAGTTCGTGATGTCGCGCAGGTGCCACTCGCCGCCGCGCCAGACGGGGCTGAAGTTGGCAGACTCTTTCTGCGGGTCGTAGCCTTCGCGCGTGCGCAGTTGTTTGAACTCGACGTTGAGGGGCGTGGCTAATTTCGCGGAGGCGGTTTCGGAGAGGATGCGAACGCCGCCGTGATAGTGCGAGTAGGCGCGCGCCGGAGTCCATGCGTCGTAGGTGGAATTGGTGGTGATGCCGGTGAGTCCGGCGGCGCGCATCTCTGCGGCCATCGCGTTGCCGAGTTCCGTGTAGCCTTCGATGATCCTGGGCGGGACGTTCGGCTCGACGGGCTGCATGTAGGGCGGCAGGAAAAGACGCGCGCCGTATTCGCCCTGCTGGTGTATGTCGTGGACGATCTGCGGGTGCCATTCGTTGTGCAGTCTATCGACCGTGAGTTGCGTCTCAACCTGCGTGAAGGCGTACCAGTCGCGGTTGTTATCGTGCCCGACGTACTTGTGATAAAGCTCCGGCGGGCTGGTGCCTTCGTAGGGCGTGCCGAGCGTGCGGTCGTACCAACGCTTGACGATGTCAACGCCGTCCGGGTTCAGGGAAGGGACGAGCAGGACGATGGTGTCCTGCAAAATGCGGCGCACGAGCGGGTCGTCCGACGACGCGAGGCGGTGCGCGATGAGCATGCTGGAGAGCGTCGAACCGACTTCCGTGGAGTGTATGCCGCAGGTGATGAGGACGATGGTTTTGCCGCGCGCGATGAGTTGCCGCGCTCTGCGTTCGGCTCCCGCGCCGCCTCCGCCGATGGTGCGCGGGTCTGCGAGTTGACGCTGAATCTCTTTGAACTCCGAGAGGCGCGCGAGATTTTCCGGCGCGCTGATGGTCGCCACGACGAAGGGTGCGCCGAGCGTCGTCCTGCCCAACTCTTCAAACTTCACGCGCTCGCTCGCCGCGTCGAGTCTCTTAAAGTAATCCACGATGCTCGCCCAACTCGCCAGCTTCCGGTCGTCGCCCACGCGAAAGCCGAGCACCTCTTCGGGCGCGGGCACGTTCGGAGGGCGCGGGTCGGCCACGAAAACCGACGGGCGCGCGAGGGCGGTTTTTCTCTGCGAGCGAGCCGCGCTCTTTTGCGCGGCGGCCAGCAGGGAAGGGAGCGCGCCCGCGAGCAGCAACGCGGACGCAAGCGTGTAGATGAAGAGACGTAGACGCATAACTTGGTCGCAACTCCGGCGATTGAAGTGTCTGTAAAAATCTGTGTTGTAGAACGTGCGCGGGGATTTTAGCATAACGCGCGGAGGGCTGTCCGTGGCCGGTCGCCCGTTGCCGTTTGTTTGTCTCGGACGTGCGAGCGGACACGGCGGCGACAAAAGAATTAGTTGAACGACTGACAACGGACGACCGCAAACGGACAACTAACGACTGACCGTCTCCCTTGACTGTCTCCCTTGCCCTTGGCCTGTGTGCGCGTGTAAAGTAACGGCTGAAATTACCCCTGCACACTCCACGTTTAGTTAAATCATTCTTTCGGAGGTCACAGACCGCAATGTCGAGTGGAACCATTGATGTTACGAGGCCGGCTATTGTTGACGAGGTGAGCGTCCCCGTTGCCGAGAGCTATGCGGTGCACAAGCCTTTCGTGCCCGCTTCCACGATCTTGCCGGAATTTACGGCGCGCGCCGTGATCGTCGGGGCGATTCTGGGGATCATCTTCGGCGCGTCGAGCGTTTATCTGGCGCTCCGCGTCGGCCTCACGGTGTCGGCTTCGATCCCGATTGCCGTGATGTCCATCTCGATCTTTCGTGCTCTCGGGCGCACTTCGATCCTCGAAAACAACATCTCGCAGACGACCGGCTCGGCGGGCGAATCCATCGCCGCCGGAATCGTCTTCACGATGCCCGCGCTCCTGATACTCGGCTACGATCTGGAAATCCCGCGCATCACCTGGGTGGCTCTGCTCGGCGGGTGGCTCGGCGTGCTGCTGATGATTCCACTCCGGCGCGCGCTCATCGTGCGCGAGCACGGGAAGCTTATCTACCCGGAAGGGACTGCGTGCGCAGAGGTGCTCGTCGTCGGCGAGAAGGGCGGCACGGATGCCAAGACCGTCTTTGCGGGCTTCGGCGTCGCCGCGCTCTACAAGTTTCTGATGAGCGGCACGCGCCTGTGGAACGAAGCGCCCGCTTACACGGCGCGCGGCTATCAGGGCGCGACGGTCGCGGCAGACATCTCGCCGGAACTCCTCGGCGTGGGCTTCATCATCGGGCCGCGCGTGGCGGCGATGATGCTCGGCGGCGGCTTTCTGTCCGCGCTGGTGCTCATCCCGATGGTCAAGTTTTTCGGCGCGGGCTACACGGAGCCGCTCTTTCCGGTGCTCGCGGGCGGCCCGCTCATCTCCGCGATGACTTCGGGGCAGGTGCAAGACCTCTACATACGCTACATCGCCGCAGGCGCGGTTGCGACGGGCGGCATCATCAGCCTCGTGCGCTCTCTGCCGACGATCATCGGCGCGTTCAAGTCTTCGCTCGGCAGCTTCGGCGGCGGGAAGACGACGCTCGAAGGCGACAAGGCCGTCCCGCGCACGGAACGCGACATGCCGATGACTTTCGTGCTCGGCGGCATCGGCGTGCTCGCGCTCGCGATCTTCTTCTGGCTCAACTTTCAAGGCTCGCCCGGCAGCGGCATCGGCATGAATATCCTGTCGGCCATCCTCGTCATCATCTTCGGCTTCTTCTTCGCCACCGTCTCTTCGCGCATCACGGGCGAGATCGGTTCTTCGTCAAACCCGATTTCGGGCATGACCATCGCGACGATCCTGATCACGTCGCTCATCTTCCTCGTGCTCGGCATGGGCGGAGTTGACTCGCGCGTGCTGGCTCTGTCGGTCGGCGCGATTGTCTGTATCGCGGCCTCGAACGCGGGCACGACTTCGCAGGATTTGAAGACGGGCTACCTCGTCGGCGGCACGCCCTCGCGCATGCAGTGGGGCTTGATGGTGGGCGCAACCACCTCCGCGCTCCTCATCGCCTGGACGCTCTCTTATCTCAACACCTCCTACACGAATTTGTTGCCGAGCCACTACGCGGGCTATCGCACGACCGTCAACCCCGGCGACGAGCAATGGGCGAAGGGCGACATGAAGGGCGGCACGCTCCCCGGTGGTCCTTACTACGTGCATCGCCTCGCCGAAGATCAAAAGGGCGCGGACGGCACAGTCATCCCTTCAGGCCAGTATCTCGTCAATCAAACGGGCGAAGTCTTCTATCGCCTCAACCCCGGCGTCGGCGGGGCGCGGCGCGCGATTGTGACCGAAGGATTGCCGGCCACGCCTTTCGTCGCGGGCGGCAACGTCACCATCGGCGCGAATACGGCGCGGGGCTTAGACAACAACATCTACAAAGTGGCGACCGTCAAAGAAGGCGGCGCGACGCAAACTTATTACGTGGACGACGCAGGGATGGCGAAGTACAAGGAGATCGAGACGGGACCCAACTCGAAGTTCGACGCGCCGAAAGCGCAGTTGATGGCCGTGCTCGTAGACGGCGTGTTGACGCAGAAACTCCCGTGGGCTTTGATTCTCATCGGGGCGTTCATCTCGATCCTGCTTGAGATCATAGGCATCTCCGCGCTGCCGTTCGCGGTCGGCATGTATCTGCCGTTCGCCACGTCGGCCACGATCTTCATCGGCGGCGCGGTGCGCGCGCTCGTCGAACGCGTCTCGCGCGGCAATCGTTCGCTGGCGGAAGAGGAGAGCGGGCCGGGCGTGCTCTACAGTTCCGGCTTGATCGCGGGCGGCGCGATTGCGGGTCTGCTGCTGGCGATCCCGCAGGGACTCGGCAAGGCCGACCTGCTTAACGTCGGTCGCTTCCTGCCCGAAGCCTTGCACGAGAGCATGATTATTGGCATCATCATGTTCGGCGTGTTGACCGCGACGCTCTATTACATCGGACGCCACGGTCTGTCAGGTAAACGCAGCGAAAATCTCCCCTCGCCGCCGCCACCGCCGACGCAACTACGGAGTTGACCGTTCGGCTGACAGCGTTTTTGACAACTTGCTGGCAACGTATTAGTTGTCCCGTTCCTCTATAATGTGCGGCGCGACGTGCGCGATTCTCTAGTCGCCCGGACGCGCCGCACACATCTCATCTGTCCGAAGGAAATACCCGACATGTCACAGTCCATGCCTCGCCGCATGCGCGCGTCATCCGTCCTAATGCTCGTCCCGGCCTTGCTGCTCGTCGTCGCCGTCACGCCCGGTTTCGGCCAGACCGCAGGCGCGCAAACTTCAGCCACCCCGCAAACTCCGACGACCGCCAATGCGCAGGCGCGCACGCCGATCCAGACCGTGACCGAATTTTACAAGGCTCTGCGCGAGCGACGTTTTCGCGACGCCTTCGCGCTCTCGATCTACAAGTCCGCGCTCGACGGCTTGAGCGCGGAGGAGTTTGCCGAGTTGCAACCGGAGTTTGAAAAACTGGCCGGAGCCGTGCCGGAGAAGATCGAGTTTGGCGGCGAACAGATCAGCGGCGACACGGCGACCGTCTTTGCGCGCGTCGGCGGGGAGAACTCGCAGTTGGAAGCGATCACGTTGATGCGCGGGGCGGGCGGCGCGTGGATTTTCGGCGACGCGGAGAACGAGGCCATCGTCAAACGCGACGGCAAGGAGTTCTTTCTCAAGGCGCGCATCGATACGCACCACAGAGAAGTCGAAGCGTTGCTCTTAAAGCTGGCGAACGCGCAGGCGGGCTACAGCGTGCAGCACAGCGGGCAGTACGGCGACATGGCCGCGCTCCTCGAAGGCAAACCGGCCTTGCGCGAAGATGTCGAGAGCGCGAAGACGCTCGGCTACAATTTTCAGATCACGCTCGGCAAGGACGCGAAGAGTTATAAGATCAATGCCGAACCCATTCGCTACGGGCGCACGGGTCTGCTCTCCTACCACATGGATCAAACGGGCATCCAGAGGAAGGACACGGGCGGCAAGCCCTACCACCCGCCGGTCAAAAAATAGGCCAGATGGTAGAGGGAGAGGGGTAGACGGGAAGGGAAAGGAAAAGATCGAACCGCCGCGCTTCTGCTTTACCCTTTGACCTTTCCCCCTTCCCCTTTTCCCCTGCTTAAACCTTATGCCGGAACTGATGCGTTCCATCGTCGCGCGCATGCGCATTTATGTCGGCAATCGTCGCCGCGCGCGACGCTATCGCATGAGCGTGCCCTTCAACGTCTCGCTCTTCGACCCGAAACTGAACCGCGAACAACTCGAACACGCGCCTTATCTCGAAGGCACGACCAGCGACCTCAGCGCGAGCGGGCTTGGTTTGATCGTTCCCGCCATACGCATTGACGACCGTTACCTCACCGCGCCGGATCAAACCTTACACGTCCTGCTGGAATTTCCTTCCGGCCAGATCGAGATGCGCGTCGCGCCCGTCCGCTACGAACAACTCGACCGGGAAGGCGCACCGCAGGGCGGCTATCTCATCGGCGTGAGCATCCTCGAAATGAGCGACGACGCCCGCACACGCTTCGAGCAATATCTGAAAGAATTGACCTAGCGAAATGTTCGGTAAAATTTAAGGACGTAAAGAATTTTTAGTTCAGGGTGTGTCCGACACGGTTTAGTCTTTGAAGAGTAGCCAGCCGAACTTTTCCGGCACGTGGAAGTTTGGTTCGAGCGCATGAGTCGGCTGCCATGCGAGATAGCCGCGCGTGCTGCCTGCGCCGATGCAGCGAAACAGGTTCACGCGCCAACGCTCGCCCGCACGCGGCGCTTCCACGACGCCGAAAGCCTCCCATGGCATGCACATCGCCAACGTGATCGAATCAGGTTCGACGCGCGCCGCTGCCTTCATCCCGGAAGAGAAGTCCCATTCGGTTTCACGCCCCTCCGCCGTCGTGTGCAGGGCGAGATCGAGCCACTCGCCCGTCGGCGCAACTTCAAATTCAAAATAACGCTCCACCTCGTCTGCGCGCGGCGCGACGAAGATCTCGCACACGTCTCGATCCCACAGCCCTATCGTCTTTCGCTCGCGCTGCGGACTCGCGTTCACAATCAAAGGCTCGCGCTGCGCGCACACGAAGCGCACGTACAAAGCACGCTCGTCCCACAGCAGGCGCGCCTCCCCCTGACGTTCGGGCGGCGCGATCTCGCCCGACCAGTAACGCGTGAGATGCACGGGACGCGCGCGCGCCCACTCCGCATGATCCAGTTCAGGGACACTCAAATTCGACCACGCGGAGCGCGCGCGACCTGCTTCGACTGTTGTTTCCATGTTCATCGTAGCGCGGGATGATAGTTGAAGCCGTGACTTTTGTTAATCGGTCGAGAGATGAATCTTCGTGGCGGCGTCGCGGATGGCGGCGTCGCTCGTGGCGGAAGGCGAGTCTTCCGGCGTCGAAGTTTGCGGCGCGCGCGCGGGTTCTCTGTTCCACCAGCGCGCGGTGGCGAACCAGAGGAGGCCGGGCAGGAGGAAGAGGATGCCGATGCCGATGGTGACGGCCCGCGGCGGATAGTTGAAGCGGTCGAGCAGTTCGCCCGTGACGTAGTTTGAAGCGGCCATCGTGAGCGTGAGCAGCGCGAGTTCGGCGGCGAAGACGCGGCCACGAAAGTTGTCTTCGATGGCGGTTTGCAAAAGCACCGTGGAGAAGACCCAGAGGATGCTGCCGCCCATGTGCGCGATGAGCAGCATGAGCAGCGCGAGCGCGTAGTTGGTCGCGCCGCCGAAGGCCGCGTAGAAGACGCCGCCGACGAGAAACGAGAGGCCGATGATCGTCTGCATGCGCGTGCGCGACTCGCCCGCGAGACGGCGCGCGAAGACGGGGCCGAGGGCCGTGCCGATGCCGCGCGCGGCGTAGAGCACGCCGATCCCTGTGGCGGCGGTTTGCCCGACAGGGAAGACTTTCTCCCCGAAGACGGCGAGCAGCGCGAGTATGCCGCCGCCCAATCCCCAGGCGGGCTTCACCGCCAGCAAAGCGAGCACGCGCGGGCGCGTCCGCACGTAGCGGATGCCTTCGAGCGTGTCCGTGATGCCGAGCGCTTTGCTGATGGTGAGCCGGGTCTTTTCGCGCGGCGGGCGAGGGGGGAGGCGTATGCGCCAGATGAGTGCGGCGGAGAGCAGGTAGGTGGCGGAGTCCACGACGAAGGCGGCGTCCGTGCCGAACCAACCCGTCACGAGGCCGCCCGCCACCGCGCCGAGCGTCAGCATCGCAGACCACGTGACGGAGGTGATCGCGTTTGCCGTGACGAGATCGCGTTCGGCGACGATGGAAGGAATGGCGGCTGATTTTGCCGGTTCGAAAAAGGTGGAGAAGGTGAGTTGCAGCACCGTGAGCGCGTAGATGAGCCAGATTTGATCCGGGCGGCGCACGAACAGAAAACCGAGCACGACGACGGCGCGCAGGATGTCCGAGACGAGCATCACGGTGCGCCGGTTGAACCTGTCCGCGACGACGCCGGAGAGTGGTCCAACGACGACGCTCGGCAGAAAACGCGCCACCATGATCAACCCGACATCGCGCCCCGACCCGGTGAGGTTCAACACGAGCGTCATCACGGCGATGGTATCGAACCAATCGCCGAGTTGGCTCACCACCTGCCCCAACCACAGTTGCCGGAAGCCGCGATTCTGCCGCAGCAGTTCTAAATAGCCCATAAGAAAACAGTGACGAGTGACAGGTGACAGGTGACAAGTTGAAGACAAGTAAATCGTGAATCGTGAATCGTGAATAGAGAAAGACTGTCTTCTTCTATTCACGATTCACGATTCAAGGCTTTCACTCGTCACTCGTCACCTGTCACTGGTCACTGTTTTTTGAGAGTGCGCCAGCCGGGAGAGGGTTGTCAACGTGTTGTGTGTGCGGGGGCGTAAAAAAACTGGAAGTGAAAACTGGAAGCCGCCTGTTGCTCTTTGAAGCGAGCACGCGTCTCAGTCAGGAATTGACCGCCCGTGTCAGCATGACCTGTCAGGTTGACGGCTTCGAGGCGGGCGCGTCGCACGGAGTTGTCCGTTGCTCTCGTGCGCGGCGCGCTTTTGTACAGTTTTGCGCTGTTTGGCTCGCGTGCGGCGCGCGGCACGCGGCTTGTTTAAGGAATGGCGCGGCTTGAAGCGTTAACGCGCTTCTTCGGACTCACCGCACGGAGTCCGAAAAGCCGCACCACTTTTGACAACCTGTAACGGTCGCGCCCGAACGCGCAGCGCGACCGCAAGCGGGATCAGATTCTCACCCCTGACGCGTCGAGTGAGTGCCACGCACCCGACGCTTGCCCACACCGCCGTTGAAGACGCGAGGACGATTTGCTCCCGTCCGGCGTCTTCAACGGCGGGCTTTTTTCGAGCGGCATCGAGAGATGCTTTCAGGGTCGAATCAGTGAAACCTGACGACCGGGAACAATTGCCGCGAACGTGTGCGGGCGAAGGATGGTTTGCAGATGATAGACATGTCGGATTACAGCAGCGCAGCCAAAGCCTACTGGCTCGCGCTCGTCTCGGCGGGCGCGCTCATCGCCGCATGGGCGCTCTCTCAGTGTCTCTCTTTCACTCCGGTGCAGGGCTTGCAGTTTGTCGCCCTCACGAGTTTCGTCGTCCTCTCAAGTTCTCTCCCCATTCGCATCCCCAACACTTCGGTCAGCGTCACGGCGGGCGACGCCTTCATCTTCCTCGGCACGATCCTGCTCGGCGTGCCCGCCGCTCTCCTGCTCGGCGCAACCGACGCGCTCGTCAGATCGTTCGGCAGTTCGCGCCGCGCGACGAGTTGGTTCGCCGCGCCCGCGACGATGTCTCTGACCGTGCTCGTCTCGGCCAGCGCCTTCTATTTCCTGCTCAACTCTTATGCGGGCGTCGCGCGCCAACCCGTCGGCATGGCGCGTCTGACCTTCGAACAACTCCTCGTGCCGCTCGTGGCGATGGCGCTCCTGCAATACTTCTTCAACGGGATGCTGCTCGCCACGCTGCACGCGCTCAAAGAGCAGAGCACGATCTGGAAGTTCTGGCGCAACGGCTATCTCTGGACTTCATGCACTTTCTTCGCCGCCGCCATCGCCTCCGCGCTGCTCTATCTGGCGATGCAGAATTTCGGCCTCATCTACGTCCTCTTGAGCGTCCCCGTCATCGGCGCAACTTTCGCAACTTATAAGATCTACTTCGAGCGCATCAACGAGCGTTCGCGTGAGACGGAGGAGATGGCGCGGCTGCATCTCGCCACCGTCGAGGCTCTCGCCACGGCGATTGACGCGAAAGACCAGACGACGCATTGCCACGTTCGCCGCGTGCAACTTTATGCGGCGCGCATGGGCGAGATTCTCCATCTCTCGCACAGCGAGATCGAAGCCCTGAGAGCCGGGGCGATGCTGCACGACATCGGCAAACTCGCCGTGCCCGATCATATTTTGAACAAGCCGGGGAAACTCACGACCGCCGAGTTTGAACGCATGAAAGTTCACACCATCGTCG
>DASWNS010000331.1:0-4762 GCA_036399115.1 Pyrinomonadaceae bacterium
CGTTCGTGAATCAAGCGATCCAACTCCGTCGCGCTCCGCTCAGGCGCATCGGCGCTCGCGTTCCCCGCCGCCTTCGTCGATTGCTCGACCGCGCGCAGGTCGCCCTGCCGCGCCGCTGCCGTCGCCGTCCGTCCTTTTCTCTGTGCGCTTCCTTTAACCACCGTGTCTCCTCGCGATGAGCAGGCCGAAGACGACGTGCAGACCGCCGAAGCCGGCGGCCATGTAAGCGTCAGCCCATGCCGCCGGACTGAAGAGCGCGAGCGTGCCAACCAGCATGAAGCACAAGCCCATGACCGGCACAATCCTGACGGAGAACGCGCCGCCCGTTACCACTCCCGCTCCGTAGAGCAACAACCACATCGCAGGTATCACGCGCACCGTGCCGTAGCGCGAGAGCACGATGGTCAAGAGCGCGCCGACGAAGAACGGCGGCGTGAGATTGAAGAGGAGTTTGCGCCCCGGTTTCGAAAGTAGAGGCTGCCGCGCCGCACGCGCCTTACGACTCATCGCCAACACCGAGATGAAGAGCGACAGCACGGCCTCTGCGATCCAGATCTTGATCCATGCGCCGCGCTCCGTCGCCCGCACCGCGAGGTAGCAGGCCACGAACGCCGTCAAGCCCACGGCGCACAAGCCCCAACCGGAGACAGCCGTAAACGACGCGGCATTCTCCATCGTCTCGCGGATGAAGCGCAGGTTATCCATCGCCCGCGCGTGCAGGGCGGGCGGCTCCTCCGTCTCTTCAACCGGGCGCACGAGGCGCGTGATGTTAACGACAGCCATCATGCGCAAGATACGCCTTCCCGCCGGTTCCGTCAAGTACTTTGCAATGCAAAGCCACAAAGAATATTTCGACCTGCGAACCGTGGCGAAAAAGATTCAACGCAGAGAGAGAGTTTGCACGAAGTTCCGGCAGAGATCGTGGAGTTGCCTGCTTCGCGCCGCCGTTGCGAGTTCCACGCATCTCTCGCGTCGAAGGCTTGCGCGTCTCTCGCGTCGGAGGCTCGCGCGTCTCTCGCGTTGGAGGCTCGCGTGTCTCTCAAGTGCGCGCCGAGTTTCACACTCCGCCCGCAGTTTGTTAGCATACTGCGCGTCCCACATCCCGCTACAACGCAGGCGCTGCGCGCTAAAGAACGCAAGCGTGCTCTCGCCTCTGCCGTCGAAGAACTGCTGCGCGCGCGTCCCGCTCGTTGCCGACGATCCGGCAGCAGCGTCGGCGACATGAACGAGCGGGAGCCGGGCGAGTTAAATTCATTGAAGGAGACAACAGAAGTTTTGCAGCATGAAAAACTCCCGCGCGGAATCACCTTCGTCGCCGAAGCGGACGGCATACGCGAGTACAGGCTCGCCAATGATCTGAAGACGCTTTTGGTGGAAAACCGCGTCGCGCCCGTGGCGACCGTGTGCGTGCTCTACAAGGTCGGCTCGCGCAACGAGGCCGTCGGCTATACCGGCTCCACGCATCTCCTCGAACACATGATGTTCAAAGGCACGCCCACCTTCAACAAAGATCGCAACACGCAGATCGCCGCCACGCTCCAAAAGATCGGCGCGGACTTCAACGCCACGACCTGGTACGACCGCACCAACTACTTCGAGACGGTGCCGAGCGATAAGCTCGAACTCGCCCTCCGCCTCGAAGCCGACCGCATGCGCAACTCCTTCATCGCCGATGCGGATCGTCAATCGGAGATGACCGTCGTGCGCAACGAACTCGAACGCGGGCAGAACGAACCCTCGATGGTGCTCGACGAAGCGGTCTATGCTACGGCCTTCCGCGAGCATCCTTATCATCATCCGACCATCGGCTGGCGCGCCGACGTGGAAAACGTGCCCACCGCGCGGCTCAAAGCCTTCTACGATACTTTCTATCATCCGAACAACGCCACGCTCATCGTCGTCGGCGACTTCGAGCGCGCCGCGACGCTTGAGTTGATCAACGAGCACTTCGGCGCGTTCGATGCTACGCACGAGTCCATTCCCGAAGTCTATACGGACGAACCGCAGCAGCAGGGCGAGCGGCGTCTCGTGATCAAGCGCGCGGGCGAACTCGCGCTCGTGCAGATCGCTTTTCACACGCCCGCCGTGCTCGGACAGTCGAACGTGCTTTCAAACGCGCAACTCGCCGAACGCGCCGCCAACCCGCCCGCCGAAAACGACATCTACCCGCTCGTCGTCCTGTCGGCAGCGATGTCGAACGGCGTCACGAGTCGCCTCTATCAAGCTCTGGTCGAGACGGAACTGGCCGTGAGCGTCACTTCGAACTGCGATCAGTTTCGCGACCCCGGACTCTTCAATGTCTACGCGACGGTTAATCCCGGCGTCGAGCCGCGCGCGGTTGAAGAAGCGATCCTCGCGGAGTTGGAGCGCGCCGGGCGTGAAGGTTTGCCTGACGCGGAGGTGCAGAAGGCGAAGCAGCAGATCATCGCGCAGGTCGCTTACAACCGCGACGGCACTTCTGACATCGCCTCGCAGATGTCCGAGGCCGAAGCCGTCGCCGACTGGCGTTTCTACAAAGACTATGCGGCCAACATCGAGCGCGTCGCCGCCGCAGACGTGCAGCGCGTCGCGCGCACCTACTTTGCCGAAGACAACCGCACCGTCGGCTACTTCATCCCGAAGGCGGCGAACAGTAACGGCGGCGCAGACGTAGAGGCGGGCGAAGCTGGCGCAGACGGGTCGAGCGACTCTTGATCGAGCGTCGCGTGCTCAAGCCTCGCGCATGCTTGGACAGAATCTAAAATTCTTCGCGTCCACGCCTCTCTTTCTCTGCGCCCTTGCGTGAAATGTTCTTCTCGCAAAAGCGCAAGGTTGGAGCGGAAGGCGCAACAACTCGGCATTCAAACTCGTGTTTGAGTTCATCGTGGGATGGGAGTGAAAGAGATGACGAAACGGGAAGGCGTGGGAGAGGACGTGTCGGCGGGCGAGAGCACGACGATGCAGGAGTTAGGGCAGCAACCGCTCGCGGAGCGCGGCGATAAATCCTCGGACGCCGCCGAAGCGAACACGCCCGCGAGCGTGACGCGCTCAAACTTCGCCGCGCGCGTCGCACGCAGTTCTTTGCCCACGGGCGCGACGCTTCTCGTCCTCGAAAATCGCGCCACGCCGACCATCTCCCTGCGCGGCAGTCTGCGCGCCGGTTCATATTTCGAGCCGCGCGATAAGCCCGGCCTGGCGCGTCTTACCGCCGACATGCTCGAACGCGGCACGCGTCGCCGCACGAAGCTCCAACTCGCAAACGACCTCGAATCGGTCGGCGCACAAATAGAATTCTCCGCAGACCCTTTCAGCGTGCAGATCGCCGCCCGCTCGCTCGCCAAAGATTTGTCGCTCCTGCTGGCGACGCTGGCGGAACAGTTACGCGAGCCTGCGTTTCCCGCAGAAGAGTTGGAGAAGTTGAAACAGCAGGCCATCGCGGCCATTCAGGAACAGCAGGCGAACACGCGCCTGCGCGCCTACGAAAAGTTTTCTCAACTCACTTATGATCCGGCCCACCCGTTCTACGTCCACGCCGGAGACGTGCTGGTCAAAAGCCTCAACTCGATCACAGTCGAAGACGTACGACGCTTCTACGATGAACGATACGGCGGGCGTTCGCTCATCCTCTCCGTCGTCGGCGACGTACAGATCGACGAAGTGCAGAGACTGTTCGCAGAGGCGTTCGGCGAGTTCACAGGTCCGGAGAGCGTCGAGGTCGAGGTGGCCGATCCCGAACCTTCTGAAGCGGCGCGACGCGAGATCGTGTTGCTCAAGGAGAAGGCCAACGTAGACGTGCTGCTCGGTTCGGCTGCGCCTTTGCGCCGCACCGCGCGCGACTACTATGCGGCCACGCTCGCCAACGGCGCGCTCGGCGAATCCACGCTCTCTTCGCGGCTCGGCCTACAGGTGCGCGACCGCGAAGGCTTGACCTACGGCATCGGCTCACGCTTTCGTGCGCCCTCGCTCGCCGCCGGTCCATGGTACATCGCCGTCTCCGTCAATCCCACGAACGTCGAGCGCGCGGTCAACTCCGCGCTTACCGTCTTGCGCGACTACGTGACGCACGGCATGACACCGGACGAACTCGCAGACGAAAAATCATCCGCCATCGGCTCCTTCAAAGTCTCGCTCTCGACCAACGCGGGGTTGGCCGAAGCGCTCTGGAACGCGGAGTTCTACGGCCTCGGTCTGGATTACCCGGATCGCTTCCCCGAACTCATTCAAGCCGTCACACTCGAAGAGGTCAACGCCGCGATTCGCAAATATTTTCGTCCGGATCAACTCACCGTCGTCATCGCGGGCGACTACGAAGCGCAGGGATGAAGGATAAGGGATGAATCAGAAAAGCACTCGATCAGTTGAAGGCTTTTCTGATTCATCCTTCATCCCTCATCCTTTGCTTTGTGTTAATCTGTGCGCGCGAAGGAGAGAAGCGAGTATGCGACGACGCAAAGGCGACGGTTGCCCTGTGGCGGGCGCGCTACAGTTGGTCGGCGATAAGTGGACGCTCCTTGTCGTGCGCGATCTGGCGCGTGCGCCGCGCCGCACGACCGAACTCATCAGCGCGCTCCACCCGATCAGCAGCCGCACGCTCGTCGGGCGACTCCGCGATCTGGAACGCGACTCGCTCGTCGAGCGCCGCGACTACGGCGGCAGCCCGCCGCACGTCGAGTACGCGCTGACCGAGCGCGGGCTGCTGCTGCTACCGATGGTCGAAGCCCTGCGTCAACTCGGCCTCTCGCTCGGCTGCAACGAATGCGTAGACCGCCGCGAGCGTCTCGGC
>DASWNS010000332.1:0-11091 GCA_036399115.1 Pyrinomonadaceae bacterium
TAAATAGACGAAGAAAAAATTTCTCGATTCACCATTTACGATTCACGATTTACTGTTCTCTCTCGTCACCTGTCACCCGTCACTTGTCACTACTCTTCACACTTTAATAACTATCTTGCCGAAGGTTTCGTTGGATTCGAGACGAAGGTGTGCGGCGCGGATGTCTGTGAGATCGTAGACGCTGTCGATGACGGGGCGGAGCGCGCCGCGCGCGAGGAGCGGCGAGACGTGCGCGGCGAAGAGGCGTGTGGCGCGCGCCTTCTCTTCCGGCGAGCGTGCGCGCAGGACAGTGCCCGTGATGCGTAGTCGTTTGCCCATCACTCGCCGGAAATCGAGCGGCGCGCTCGCCCCGGCCAACGTGCCGACGAGCAGCAGGCGACCGCGCGACGCAAGCACGTCGAGGTTTGCCGCGAGGTAGTTTGCGCCGACGAGATCGAGTATGAGTTGGACGCCCGCATCGTTCGTCCAAGCACGCACGGCGGCGGCGAACGCCTGCGGGTCGTCTCCGACGACGCACGCTTCGTCGAGTCCGTAGGCGCGTGCGCGTTCGAGTTTGCCTGCGGTGCGTGCCGTGCCGAACGTCTGCGCTCCGGCGGCGCGTGCGAGTTGGACGGCGGCGAGTCCGACGCCCGACCCCGCTGCGTGAACTATGACGCGCTCGCCCAACGCCAACCCGCCCTGCGTGAAGAGCGCATCGTGCGCCGTGATGAAAGCCTCCGGCACAGCGGCGGCCTCCTCCCAACTCAGATTGCCGGGCACGGCGGCGAGAGTGTTTTCGGGGACGACCACATACTCGGCCTGCGCCCCGCCGCCCGTGATGCCGAACACGCGCTCGCCCACGCGCCACCTCGAAGCCTCCGTCCCCAACGCTTCGACCTCGCCCGCAAACTCCAACCCCGGAATACTGGCGGGCGCACCGGGCGGCGCGGGGTAATGGCCGCGTCGCTGCAACAGGTCGGCGCGATTCAACGCCGCCGCGCGCACACGCACGCGCACGCGGTCGCCCGTCGCCAGAGGTTCTTCAACCTCCCCGATCTCCAAACCTTCAACCCCGCCATGAGCGACAATCTTGATAGCACGCATGAATGAATCGTAAATCGTGAATCGCAAATAGACAAAAGACGTAAACGTGAATCGTCAATCGTCAATAGATTCGAGATGGTCTTCTCGATTCACGATTTACGATTCACGATTTACGATTCATAGTTTACAGGTTAATGTCTTGCCCCGCATGACTGATCGGACAGAGACATTCGTGGTCGTCAACTACAACGCCGCCCGCGCGCGCGTCGCATGGACGCAGATCGAGCGTGTGCTCAGGGAGCGCGGCGTGCGCTTCCGCGCGCACGAGGCGAAGGAGGCGGGCGATGCGCAACATGCGGCGCGCGAAGCCCTCCGCGCGGGTTACGGGACTATCGCCGTCGTCGGCGGCGACGGCACGCTCGGCGAAGTGGTGTCGGGTTTTTTTGCACGCGAGACGGGAGGCGTTCATACGACGCAGGCGACAACGACAACAACGCCCGCGCGCATCAACGACGAAGCCGCGCTCGCCATTCTGCCCGCCGGGACGGGCAACGATTTCGCGCGTGGCCTCGAAGGCGGGCGCGCTTCGCTCGAACGCTGGCTCGAACGTCTCGTCGAGCATAGCCTGCGAGGCGATGGGGAACGCACGACGCGCGCCGTAGATGTGCTGCACGGGTCAATCGGCGAAGAAGATGCGCGCCAGACCTTCTTCTGCCTCAACGCAGCGACGCTCGGCATCGGTGCGGAAGTGGCGGGGCGCGTCGCGGCGCAGGGCGATGCGGTGCGGCGTCTTCCGGGCGAAGCGCGTTTCGCGCTCGCGGCGATCAAATCGCTTGCGAGTTGGCGTCGGCGACGCGTGCGGATTCGGTTGGACGACGCGGAGGCGTTTGAGTGTGAGACGAATCTGGTGGCCGTCGCCAACAGCCCGTTCGCGGGCGGGGGCATGATGTTCTCGCCGGGGGCGCGCGTTGACGATGGGCTGCTCGATGTCGTCACCGCCAGCCGTCTCACGCGCGCCTCGCTCATACGCGAGATGACGCGCATCCACAGCGGCGGCCACGTTAAGAACCCGCACGTCTCCATCGCGCGCGCCGTGCGCGTCCGCATCGAACACCTGACCGACGGCGACGCGCTCGCGGTCGAAGCCGACGGCGACGTGCGCGGCCACACGCCGCTTGAGTTTCGCGTCCTCGCGGGCGCGCTCAGGGTCGTCGTTTAGGAAAGCCGCCCTTCCGTCCGTGGTCAGTTGCCCGTTGCCTGTGATCTTGAAGCTGAACGGTATCGCTCGAAGTTGAGAGCGGGGGGCGCAAAACAGCGGACAAGCGAGCACGGACAGAGGACACGCTTCATTCGTTGGTCGTCTCGCGGCGTTCGATGTCGAGCACTTTGGCGAGGCGGCGACGGTGTCGCTCTTCGCCCGTGAAGCTTGCGCCGACGAAGGCGCGCACGATCTCGGTGGCGAGTTCGATGCCGACGACGCGTGCGCCGAGACAGAGGACGTTGCAGTCGTCGTGCTCGCGCGATTGACGCGCCGAGTAGGTGTCGCCGCATAACGCCGCGCGGATGCCGCGCAGTTTGTTCGCCGCGACCGATGCGCCGACGCCGCTCCCGCAGATGATGATGCCGCAGGCGGCGCGTCCGGCGCGCACGGCCTCGCCCACCTGCAAGGCGTAATCAGGATAGTCGTCTGCGCGTGTGCCGTCGTGCGTGCCGAAGTCTTCGATCTCGTGGCCTGCCGCGCGCAGGATTTCGATGATGTGTTCGTTGAGCGGATAGCCGCCGTGGTCTGCGCCGATGGCGATCTTCATTCCAGCCTCTCCCTGCGGACAAAAATTTTAACGCGCCGCTCTCACTTCTTACTTCTTACTTCGACGCTGACTGCAAAGTGATGCTCAGCGTCTGTCCCGCGCGTTCGAGTTGTGCGCCGCGAAACTCGCCTTTGATGTTGGCGGCGGTGATCGTCGTCTTGCCCGCAGCTTCGTGCGCGGCGGGTTCTTCGGTGATTCCGGCGAGCGTTAACTGGCGCACGCCGCCCCAGAGCGGATGCTCCGCGCCTGCGCCTTCGGTGAGCGAGTGGCGGTCGAGAATCTCAATCGCGCCCGCGTCGTTGCCGAGTTTGAGATAACGCGTGTGGAGCACTTCCCTCAGCCCTAGCCGGAGCACGTTCAGAGGGTCGAAGCCTTGCGGCCAGAGCGGTGCGCCCGCGTCCGCCTTGACGACGATCTTCCAACCGCCCTGCGCCTCAAACTCGCGCCGCTTCGTCGCCCGTTGCTCCTGCAAACTTGCTACTTCAACTCCGGCACGCCTGCGAGCCGTTTCCGCGAACGACCCCGGAAGCGCGCAGGCGCGGGAGGAAGCGGAGGCGTCGGAAGAGGCGGCCTTGTTGTCGGCGTTGCTGGCGGGCGCGGATTCTTGAGACAGAGCGGCGTTGAGAAGTTCGTCGAGCGACAGGTTCTCTCCGGCTTCGAGTCGCGTGGTCCAGACGGGCGCGAAGCGTTCGAGCAGGAGGGCGAAGGCGTGTCCCGTCGCGTAGGCGCGCGTGCGCAGGTCTGTGGAGGGATATTCTCCGGCAGGCAGGTTCGCCGTGTGCGTCCCGGCGGCGCGCGCTTCCACGTAGCGCGCGAGTCCTTCGTTGAGTTCGGTCGCGCGTTCATAAGTGACCGCGCCTGCACGCATGCGCGCGAAGCGTTCGCGTCGCGTGGTGAGCGCGAGCCGCGCCCAACAACGTGCGTCCGGCAGCTTCCGGCGCGCTTCGTCGGCGCGACGCAGAGCTTCGGTTTCGAGACGACGCAGCGCGAGCAGTTCCGCATCGTCGAACGGGTAGACGAACAGTTCCAGTTCATCGCCCGCCCACTTCGGATGACGCTCGCGCTGGAAGACGTGGAACGTTTCGTGTACGACGAGCGCGGCGCGCTCACGCAGCGACTCCCTGCCGCCGGGTTTGAACATGACGGTCGCCGTCAACACGTTGTTCAGTTTGACGGGCGCGTTGGCTGTGACCGTCTCGTGCCGACCGGGAAACGCCCACACGCCCTGACGCGACGAGAGCGAGACGAACTCCGGCGGCGGCGCGGGATGTTGAAAGAGCAGCGTCGTCTGCCCGTCGTAGATCTCCACGGGCACGCGGCGCGGATCGAAGTTCGGCCAGAGCGTACGCGCTGCCGCGATGCGTTCGACTTCGGCGACGACGGCGTAAACGTCCACGGCGTTCGCCGCATCGCGCCGCACGTTCTTCTGCGCCGTCCCGTGCGTCAGAGAGAACGGGCAGAGCAGGAGCAGGAGGAAAATTAGTTTGCGCATAACGGCAATTCCCCCGACGACGCGCGAAAGTTCCACAAAGGCGGGAACGCCGGACTCAGCCACGCCGCAGCAGCGCACGCGCGCGTTGTGTCACGTTCTCGACGTTGAAGCCGAGATTGCGGAGCGCGACATCGCCGGGAGCGGATGCGCCGAAGCGGTCGAGACAGACGCAGTCGCCCGCCAAGCCGACGTAGCGCGCCCAACCCAAACTCGCGCCCGCTTCGACGGCGAGCCGCGCAGTAATGTTTGAAGGCAGGACTTCTTCGCGGTAGCTCGCCTCCTGCGCGTCGAACAACTCGCAGCAGGGCATCGAGACGACGCGAGTTGGAATCCCCTCCTTCTGCAACTCCGCGCGTGCGCCGAGCGCGAGCGCGACTTCCGAGCCGGTGGCGATGATGATGAGTTGCGGCGTCGCGTTCCGGCCTTCCGCGCCTGCGGCTTCGGCGAGGATGTACGCGCCGCGTTGTACGCCTGTAGCCGGGCTGTAAAGCGTCTGGTCGAGCACAGGCACTTTCTGGCGCGTGAGGATGAGAGCGGTCGGAGCATGGCGTCGCCCGATAGCGATGCGCCATGCTTCGCGCGTCTCGTGCGGGTCGGCGGGGCGGATGACGTACAGGTTCGGGATGGCGCGCAGCCCCGCGAGATGCTCGATGGGTTGATGCGTGGGGCCGTCTTCGCCGAGGCCGACGGAGTCGTGCGTGAAGACGTAGACGACCTGCACTTCCGAGAGCGCGGCGAGACGGATGGCGGGCTTCATGTAGTCGGAGAAGGTGAGAAACGTGCCGCCGTAAGGGACCAGCCCGCCGTTTAAACTGATGCCCGTCAGCGTCGCGCCCATCGCGTGCTCGCGCACACCGAAATGAAGGATGCGCCCATCGTAAGAGCCGGGCTGAAAACTGCCCCCCTCTTTGATGTCCGTATTGTTGGAGACGCCGAGGTCTGCCGAGCCGCCGATGAGCGAAGGAAGCACGCCCGCGAGCGCGTTGATCACTTCGCCCGAAGCCACGCGCGTCGCCACCGGCTTCGCGTCCGCAAACGTGGGCAACTTCTCTTCCCAACCGGCGGGCAGTTCACCGCTCATCAAGTCGCGCCACATGCGACCCTGCTCCGCGTGCGCTTCCGTGTAACGCTCGACGAGCGCGTTCCATTCATCTTCTGCACGCTGGCCGCGCTCTATCGCCGCGCGGAAATGTGTGAGGGCTGCTTCGGGCAGGTGAAACTCTTCGTCTTCCGGCCAGCCAAGCGCGCGCTTCGTCGCTTTGACGGCCTCTGCGCCGGGCGCGTCCGAGTGCGCCTTGCGCGTGCCTGCGGCGGGCATGCCGAAGCCGATGACGGTCTTGACGGAGATGAGCGACGGGCACGTCGTCTCGGCCTGCGCTTCGCGGATCGCGCGCTCGATGGCTGCGAGATCGTTTCCGTCTTCAACGGTTGAAGTGTGCCAGCCGTAAGACTCGAAACGCTTCGGCACGTCTTCTGTAAAAGCGAGCGAAGTGAAGCCTTCGATGGTGACGCGGTTGTCGTCGTAGAGATAGATGAGCTTGCCGAGTTTGAGATGGCCTGCGAGCGAGGCGGCCTCCGCCGCGACGCCTTCCATCAGGTCGCCGTCCGAGACGATTGCATAGACGAAGTGATCGATGACGGGGAAGCCTTCGCGGTTGAACTTCGAAGCGAGATGCGCCGCGCCCATCGCCATGCCGACGCCGTTAGCGAAGCCCTGACCGAGTGGTCCCGTCGTGATCTCGACGCCGGGCGTCAGTCCGTATTCGGGATGGCCGGGAGTTTTCGATTCCCACTGGCGGAAGTTTTTCAACTCTTCGAGCGGGAGATCGTAGCCCGTCAGGTGCAGCAGCGAATAGACGAGCATCGAGCCGTGTCCGGCGGAGAGCAGGAAGCGGTCGCGGTTCTGCCACTTCGGGTGCTGCGGGTTGTGACGCAGGAAGCGCGTCCAGAGGACGTAAGCCATCGGCGCGGCTCCGAGCGGCAGGCCGGGGTGGCCGGACTCGGCGCGCTGCACGGCGTCGAGCGAGAGCGTGCGAATGGTGTTGATGCAAAGTTCGTCGAGTTCCGCTTCGGGCGAAGTGGCGGTCGGTTGTGTGGACGCACTCATCTTTAAAGTTTCCTCTGTGTGTTTGGGTTCAAGTATGAATGATTGCGGTTGCGCCGCCGGTTCTGTTGCTTCGTGCCGGTGGCATTCGTGCCGGTGACCGTCGAACGTCTAATCTTTCAAGAGCGATTGGTAAATGATCTCTTGCCGCGCTGCGCCCGCAAGGTAGAGCGCGTGCGCCTGCATGTCCGGTTCGAACGTGCGGCAGAGTTCGGCGGGCGCGTCGGTCAGTTCATCAATCACGCCCAAAGATTCTAACGCAAGCAGGGCTGCGCCGCGACTCGACGCCTCGCGCGCGTTCGAAAGTTTAACGGGGCGCGCGAGCACGTCCGCGAGCATCTGCGCCCAGAGCGGCGAGGCCGCGAGCGCGCCGCCCGAAGCGCGAACTTCAGCGCCGGGCGCAAAGGCTTCGAGCGCGCGTGCGATCTGCGCGAAGCGATAGGCGACGGCTTCGAGCGCGGCGCGCATGATCTCCGGGGGGCGCGTGTGCATCGTCAGTCCGATGATCGCACCGCGCGCCTGCGAATTCCAGTTCGTGCTGCGCTCGCCAGCCCAGAAGGGCAGGACGGTCAGGCCGTGCGCGTCGGGCGCGAGCGCGGCGACCTGACGCGCGATCTCTTCGTCGTCAGCGTGCGGCGCGTCAGGGTTTTCGACGTTCCCGACTCTTAAATTGTCGCGCATCCAATCGTAGAGGCCGCCGCCATCGGAGAGCGCGCCGCCGACGAGGACGCGCCTGCGGTCGGCGCGATAGCACCATAAACTTTCGGGCAACGCGGCTGGCGGCTCGCCTTCGTAGAGCACGCGCATCGCGCCGGAGGTTCCGATCATCAACGCGAGCGAGTTCCGGTTGACGCAACCCGCGCCGATGTTGTTGGTCGCGCCGTCGCCGACGGCGGCAAACCACGGGCGACCCTTAAACTGCGGCCAGCGTGCAGCGTATTCACCCGCGACGTGAAAGGCAGCGTTGCCTTCACGGGCGAGCGGCGGCAGTTGATTCACGTCGAGGGCGAGGGCGGCGCAAAGTTCTTCGTCCCACACAGCGCGTCTCTGATCAAACAATCCTGTCGCCGAAGCCTGCGAGACGCTCGCCGCTCCGACGCCGCAGAAGCGGAGCGTTAAAAATTCGCCGAACGAGAGCCAGCGCACGTCTTCGCGCCATACGTCCGGCTTCTCCTCACGCAACCAGAGCAACTTCGCAGGCCAGTAGCTCGCATGAAAACGGCAACCCGTGCGCGCATGCGTCGCGCGCTCGTCGAAGCGACGGCGCAACTCCGCGACTTCCAGCGCGGCGCGCGTATCAGCCCAACCGTAGAGCGGCGTGAGCGCGCGCCCTTCCGCGTCAACGCCGACGAGGCTATGCCAGAAGCAGGCGACGGCGACGGCCTCAACCGGCAACTTCAACCCCGCGACGCGCGCCAGCGTCTCATCGAGGATGCGCGCCGTTTGTGCGAGCAGCCAGTTGGCGTCAATCTCCGCGCCGCCTTCGCGCGTCGTCTTGAAACTCCATTCGACGCGCGCCCCGGTCGCTTCAATTTCGCGCCCGTCAGCATCGAACAAGGCCGCGCGTCCGCTCGACGTGCCGATGTCGAGCGCGACCACGTAGGGCGCGCGTGCCAGCGCAGCTTCGATCCGCCCGTCACTCTGAGACACGGTTCTTCACTTGTTACGGTTCTTTAAAAAATGTTCGACGACGAAAATAATATCTTCGCCGAAATAGTGGTTGACGGTTTGCAGCGCGCGGATGGTTTCGCGGCGGTTGACGTGAGCTTTAAGTTCCGTCTCGGCGACGAAATCGAAGACGCAATCGCGCAGGAGTTCGAGTTCGCGCAGGAGATCGACAAGCGAGTAGCCTTCCAGCGAGCGCATGTAGCCGTGCTGGCTGGAGGCGCGGATGGTGTGGAAGTCGGGCACGCCTGCATGCTCGAAGAGCGTGCAGAGTTCTTCGAGCATCTGCGGGACGTGATCGACGATCTGCGCCGTCGTCAAATGATCGTCGGAGCGCATGTGCGCGTCGCTTTTCACGCGCCGTACCCATTCGAGCGTGATCTCGTCGATGTTCGCTTGAAAGTCCGCGCACAGCGCGCGGGAATCTTTGGAATCGGCGGCCATGAAATCTCCCGTCGCATTTGAAAGCCCCTCCGATCCGGTTGGGTCGGAGGGGCTGCCGGAGAGTGTTATCGCAAGTCGCTCGTCTCCGCGTTTACTCTGCACGCACGGCGCGCGCGGCGTTGACGCGTCCGCCGCTTGAGACTTTGCCGTCGAGCGCAGGGATTTTGTCCACCGTCTCAAGCAGACGCTTGCGCAGGTTCGTCACGGAGAGATCGGGATTGACCGAAAGGATGAGCGCGGCGACGCCGGAGACGACGGGCGTTGCCATCGAAGTGCCCGAATGCTCCTCGTACATGTTCTGCGGCCAGGTGCTCATGATCTCCGCGCCGGGAGCGGCGATGTGCACGGTCTTCGCGCCGTAATTGGAGAAGCCCGCGAGCACGTCCTTGCGCGTGAGCGCGGCGACGCTGACCACGTTCGGGTGCTGGTAGTTGGAAGGATAGTGCGGCAGGCGGTCGTTGTCCGTGCTGGAATTTCCCGCCGCCGCGATGAAGAGAATGCCCTCTTCACCCGCGCGCTTGATGGCATCGCCGAGCGCACGCGAATGCGCCGTCGAACCCCAACTCGCGCTGATGATGCGAACGTTGACGCCCGCCTTCTTTCGCGCCACGACGTAGTTGATGCACTCGATGGCATCTTTCGTCGTGCCGCTGCCGTTGCGGCTGAGGAACTTCAACCCCATGATCTCGACCTTCCAGTTGACGCCCGCGATGCCGTCCTCGTTGTCGCCTTCCGCGCCGATGATTCCGGCGCAGTGCGTGCCGTGTCCGTTGTCGTCCATCGGGTCGCCGTCGTTGTCTGCTGCGTCGAAGCCGTGGCGGTCGTCGAACTCGCCGAGTTCGGCGTCAACGTAAGGCGCGAGCGAGGCGGGACGCGTCCAGATGTTGTTGTGCAAATCCTGATGCTTGTAGTCAACGCCCGTGTCGATCACGGCGACGACGACATCGCGCGTGCCCTGCGTTTTCGCCCACGCGCGCGTGGCGCACACGTCCGCGCCCGATCTGCCCGAACGCTGCCCGGTGTTCAAGAGCGACCACTGCTCTTTGAAGAGCGGATCGTTCGGCTGCTGCCCGTCGCCTTTGTCGCTGCCGCGCACGACGGGCGGATCGTCGTCGTCCTCAACTTCCACTTCTTCGTTGACTTCGCCTTTGTCGTCGAGTTCGCCCGCGCGCTCCGCCGGATCGAGATCGATGACGAAGTTCGGCTCGGCGTATTCGACTTCGGGGAGGCTGCGATATTCAGCCGCGACCGTCTCGGGCGAGAGGCCGTCTTCGTCTGCGATCACGGCCTGCCCGTTGATGAACTCGAAACGATCCAGCAGGCGGTCGTTGAGTCCTTCCGTGATGCGGTTGATCGCCTGCGGCGAAGTGCCGGGACGGAAGCGCACGATCACTTCCGCGTCTCCCTGTTCGGAGCGAAAATCGCCCGCCTCGTCAGCGTCGTGATCCGTCTCGTCGTGCCTGACGACGACGGTGCGCCGTGCAGACGAATCGTGCGAACGCTCCATGCGCCGCATCTGCCCGATGAAGGCCGCGAGAATGACGACTGCCGCTGCTAACGCCAGATGCCCGAAAAAATTCTGCCGGTTCATTGCCTTACCTCTTTTGCTGTGGGAAAAACCGGGTGTGCCGGTTAGACGCTGTAGTTTGCGCCTTTGAAATTGAAGAGTCGCAGGCGATTGCGGTTGCCGCGATATTCGTAAACGTCACGGCCTGCGCGGAGGCGGATGCGCCATCCCGGCGTGATCATCTGCGCGCTCACTTCGTCCGCTGTGCCCGCGCCAAACGCCGCATCCGCAAAATCCGCATCCTCAACCGAATCTTCTTTAATCTCATCTTTCGTTACGCCGAGCCGCCCCGCGAGATCGGTTCTCGCCCTCTGCACAGCGTCCTCCTTACTCATAGCCATACGCCCGACGCTCCTTCAAGGTTTCTCTGCCAGCGGCCAAAACAGCGACTAAAGATGAACTCGGCGCGAGACTTCTTCGACCACACCTGCCGACCTCGTTCGCGCACTCATTTGCGACGATCCATATTCTGCGCTTACTCGGGGCGATTCGTCAAAAAATTTAAGCGGCGGAGTCTTACCCAAACTCCGCCGCTCTTTCGACGCGATCTTTCAACACGATCTTTTACGCATCGTGAGGAATCATCCGGGACGAGCGTTAGCACTCCGACCAGTCAATCGTGTAGTAAGCAGTTCGACAGCCGCCGCTGCCGCCGCCGCAGTAGCAGGTGATGATCCTCCAGCCGCACTCAACCGTCATCGAGGCGTCGGTGTAGTAGGTGTACTCGATGGTTGAAGAGGGGCAGGCAGTTGTCGCCGCACCCGCCTTCGGGGAGGCATCCGCTTTCGGCGGCTGCGCCAGCACGAGGCTAAAGGCAATCATGGTCAGGACGAGGCTGATGGCTAACAGGAAGCGTTGGCTGAGGACTCTTTTAATGTGAGTGGACATGAGTGGTTCTCCTTACGTGGGTTCAGTCGCCTGCCGTCTGTGGGCGGTGTGGCTGAGGTTAGAGACGTGAGGCCGGTGAAAGCATAGAGGATGCGTCCCG
>DASWNS010000333.1:0-5493 GCA_036399115.1 Pyrinomonadaceae bacterium
AACGGCTCGAACGCGCTGCCCGTCGAACCGGGACGCTACAGCGTCGTCGCCTCCGTCACAGACCCCAACTTCCGGGGCGGGGCTTCGGCCACGCTCACCATCTATGCCCCCGGCGCAGTGCCCCTCAAGGCATTCCCCGGCGCGGAGGGCGCGGGCGAACTCGCGCGCGGAGGGCGCGGCGGCGATGTCTACCACGTCACCAACCTCAACGACTCCGGCGCGGGCAGCCTGCGCGAAGGCATCCGCACGGCCACAGGTGCTCGCACCATCGTCTTCGACGTGTCGGGCACGATCAACCTCAACTCGCGTCTGAACATCAACCGCGCGTTCCTGACTCTCGCCGGACAGACCGCCCCCGGCGACGGCATCACGGTCGCGGGGTGGCCGACCGTCATCAACACCAACAACGTCATCGTGCGCTACATGCGCTTCCGCGTCGGCGACCTGCGCTGCCCTGCCGTGCAGGACGACGCGCTCTGGGTGGACAAGTCGAAAGACGTGATCCTCGATCACGTCTCCGCCTCCTGGAGCGTGGACGAGACGCTGTCGGTGACAGACTCCGAAGGCGTCACGGTGCAATGGTCTTTCATCACCGAGAGCTTGAAGAACTCCTGCCATGAGAAGGGCGCGCACGGCTACGGCTCGCTCATTCGCGGCGGCAACGGCCTCGTCTCTTACCATCACAATCTCTACGCGCACCACGACAGCCGCAACCCGCGACTCGGCGACAACGTCGGCCTCGACTTTGTCAACAACGTCGTCTACGACTGGGGCGGCGAGGCCGGTTACAGCGGCGAGGCGAGCGAGGGCGCGCCGCGTCTCAACTACGTCGGCAACTACCTCGTCGCAGGCCCTTCCACTCCCGCCTCCAAGCGCAATCGCGCCTTCAACGGCGGCAGCACGGCCACTCAAATCTACCAGTCGGGCAATCTCATCGACTCCGACCTCGACGGTCAGCGCGACGGCGCAGACACAGACTGGTCTATGATCATCGGCAGCTACACGCGCCGTCAGCCAGCCCGCTTCGACTTCGCGCAGATTCAGACGCACGACGCCCGCACAGCCTACGAGCGCGTGCTCTCTACGGCAGGCCACTCGCTGGCGCGCGATGCCGTAGACGCGCGCATCGCAAACGACGTGAGGAACGGGGGCGGCTCGCACATCAACTCGCAGAGTCAGGTCGGCGGCTTCCCGGAGCTTGAGGCCGCGCAGGCGTCCGCCGACACAGATGGCGACGGCATGCCCGACGGGTGGGAGAGCGAGCGTGGACTCAATCCCGCAGACCCCGCCGATGGCCGCAACGCGAACGCCAGCGGCTACACCAACCTCGAAACATACCTGAACGACATCGTCCCCGTGCCGGGCGTCGAACCGGGCGCAGACCAGACCCCGCCCGTCACGCTGGCCGCCCTCTCGCGCGAAGCGAACGCGGCTGGCTGGCACAATTCGGATGTCACAGTCACGCTCGGCTCCGCCGACGAAGAGGGTGGCTCCGGCTTGCGCGAGATCATCTACGCCGTCAACGGCCTTCTTAACTTCGCACCCGGCGGGGCGGTTTCCATCCCCGTCAGCAACGAGGGCACGACGACCATCACCTACTACTCCAGAGACGAGGCGGGCAACCCCGAAGCGGCGCAGACCCTCACGGTCAGGCTCGATAAGACGGCACCCGTCGTCAGCGATGTGACGCGCACCGCGCCAAACGCTAACGGCTGGAACAACACGGATGTCTCTGTCACCTATGCAACGACCGACGCGCTTTCCGGCTTCGACTCGGGACACTCTTTCAGTGGCGTGTCGAGCCTGACCACAGAGGGTCTGGGGCAGACCGTCGCCTTCGAAGTCTCAGACCTCGCGGGCAACACTGCGGGCGGGACGGTCAGCGGCATCAATATCGACAAGACCGCGCCCACCGTCGGCCTCGTGCAACCCGCCGAAGGCGGCCTCTACCTCCTCGGCCAGACGACGCACGCAGACTACGCCTGCGCCGACAACCTTTCGGGCACAGACTGCTCCGGCACAGTTGCTTCCGGCGCATCGTTCGACACGTCCTCGGTCGGCGTCAAGACCTTCGGCGTCAGTGCCACAGACCTCGCCGGGAACAATGCCACCGTGCAGGTCAACTATATTGTCGGCTACGGCCTCGGTCTGCTCTACGATGCCGACAAGGCGAAGAGAAGCGGCAGCACGATCCCGTTCAAGCTGCAACTGCTGGACGCCTCAGGCGCGAATCGTTCCGCTGCCGGATCAATCGTGCATGTTGTGGGCGTGTCGCCCCCGGCGGGACAGCCTCTCAGCCCGGTCGAAGATGCGGGTCGTGCCAACTCCGGCGGAAACTTCCGTTACGACGCGGCACTCGGCGGGACGGGCGGCTACATCTTTAACCTGCGCACAGCGGGTTACGCCCCCGGCACATACCTTCTCCATTTTACCGTCGGGCAAGACCCATACATCTACTCGACGCCGTTCCGCATCGAGTGATCGCACACTCATGCGGCAAGGTAGAGAGGTTTCGTTATTCAGACACAGTGGGTAGTCGAAGTTGATCGCCGGGAGGTCGAAAGCGGTCTGGACTGGGCGCGTGATCTCTTCGCGCGTTACGACACCTCGGAGTTGTCTACGATACGCATCGGCGTAGGACGCGGGCGTGCGTCGGGCGTCTACGGTCGTTGCTGGTATCCGACGGCTGAGAGGCCGCTCTATCGCATCACGTGCCAGTTGCCCGGCCCCTTTCCGGCGCGGATACCGACGAGGCAACCGCCCGTCTACCGGAACGCGGACGGCACTTGGCCGCCGCTTCCCGCAGGCTGCACGGAAGGACTCTCGTGTCGTGCGGAGAAAGACGGAGTCGTGCGCGAGTGGAAGCGCGTGATCGGTTATACAGAGGTGCGTACGCGCGACGAAGGCTTGGTCTGGATCGTCGCGCACGAGGCTTTTCACTTTCTCCGGCACACGCGCCAGATCAAGGGACGCAATACAGAGATCGAGGCCGATAGATTCGCCGACGAACAATTGCGTCTCTTACGCAAACTGAGAGAGCGTTGGACGATTGGCTCCGGGGCGCACCTCTGAGCGTGAGCATTACACGGTCGAGTGATCCGAAGTTGCGCCCGCGCCCGGCGCATTTATCAGGCTAAGCCACATCGCGCCGCACAAACTCAAGACAACCCCCGGCGCGTTTCAATCATGTATTTTTGCATCTTCGCCCCCGACGTGATAAACGGCTCAACACTTGATCCATTAACACGCGTTCGGGAAAGACTCGCGGCGTCGAGCGAGGCAAAAGGAGAGACTGTTTTAGTTGAGGTTATTCCCGGCGCCAACGGCGGCGGGTGGTTATTCGTCGAAAACCCTGCGAGGTCGCGGCATAGTTGAGGCGGCGGTTTGAATCGCTGCGCGCTTCAGTTCAACTCCTGCCGACCGGCGGTTTATTCGCGCCCGGCTCTGAAATGGTAGATGCCCGCGCCTTCTGTCGCGCCACCTTTGCTGCCCTCCAGTTTCACACGGTAGTCCCCGCCCTCCAACAACTCTGCCGGAACCGCGAAGACGACGGAGCCGTCGCTTTTTGCCGTGAGCGCATTCGCGTTGTAGACCTCTCTGCCCTCATCCGTCAGGAGCTTCGCGCTATAACTTTCCTGACCGCCGACCGTCGGTTCGAGTTGGAGTTGGACAGTTGTGATGTTCGCCGGGATGAAGATCGGCCTGTCCGCTCCAACGCTTCTGGTCAAGATCGGAGAGAGAGAGACAACGAGCACCCTGTGCTCTGCTCCGCCGGACGGGGCAGGCTGTTGCCAACGCTTCCAGAGCACCCACGAACCGCCGAGCACCGCCACCAACATCGCAGCCGTGAAAGTGAGACGGAGCGCGCGGTGATAGCCGCGCGCGGAAAGGGGCAACAGGCGCGCCCGGTCGGAGCGCGGCTCTCTCCCGCCGCGCTCCGGGGCTGAGGGCTGGGGCGTGTGGTTCGTCACGTAGGTCTGGAAAGTGCGCGCGAAGTCGAGTTTCTGACGCCGCCCGGGAGTGGTTAGAAAGTGCTGAAGAAATCTCTCCTGCTCGTGCGCGTCGAGTCCGCCGCTCAGGTAACGGTCGATCAATTCGTCTTCCGCGATCAGAAGCTCTTTGTAATACTCTTCTTCAACCATGAGTGTCTCCTCAAGCTGACGGCGCGCTTCGGGGTCTAGCTCGCCGAGCAAGTACGACCTGGTGAGTTCGGGTGATACCGTCTGTCTATTCATGAGAAGGTGGTTTTCCGTGGGCAACCCTTCCAAGCTGTTACCGGATTTCGGCGGAATCCATTTCATCCCGCGGCTCTTTTTCCCATGCACTCAAGCACGCACGCGTGGAGCCTCTCCCGCAGGCGGAACGCCCTGATCCGGAGCGCGTTCAGCGGGATGTTCAGACGCGCGGCAAACTCTCTGCGGGCATCTATTTTCGCCTGTTTCTCCCCGTGGTAGTAGTGCAACAGCAGTTCACGATTCTCCTGCGTCAAATGCTCCATGCACTGTTCCAGACATTCATACCTGATCTCGTCCTCTTCGCTCCGCTCGACCGGCGGCGGGGGCGGCAGCACAGGCTTTTTTCGCAGGTACTCCAGATGCACCTTGTGCGCGACGCCGTAAAAGTAGAGAGACTGGTCGCCCGTGTACGTGCCCGCGATGTCCGGCACACGGCGCGTCACGCGGTTGATCGTCTCGTCGGCTAATTCTTCCGCCTCGTAACAACCGCGACAGGTGAAGATCATAATTAGTCGGCTGCGAATCTCTTCATACTTCCTCGCCGCCTGTTCACGGTTGGGTGCCAGCCAATTTAGCAACTGATTGAAGCTTTCCTGTGTCAGAACCCATTCTTTGTTCATGCGGGTGAATGTTAACGTCTCCGGCTCCCACGTGCCCGGCGGACGTGCGATGTTCAGGGATGAATAGTTAAATGTTTTTCGCGCGCCGCCGCTTGCGGTGAATGACAAGGAGGCCGCCCCCGATGAGAAAAAACAGCAGGCTCGTCGGGAGCAGTTTACGGGAGAAGGCTGCGACCGGGGCGTGCTGCCGCGCCCCCAGCCTCTCCCTGTATTCACCCTGCAACACGAAGGCAGCCCAGAAGTAAGGTGCGCGCCACTGCTTCTGTCTCAACATCGCAAGCTGCGCTTCACGCAAAGCCGCCGAGGGCGGCAGATCGTTCTGCAAAAGATTGTGATAGAAGTGTCCCATCAACTCTGCCGTCGCCTCGTCGTCAACGCGCCACAGGCTCGCCAACACACTGGCCGCGCCCGCATACATGAAGCCGCGCGACAGCCCGACGATGCCTTCGCCCCTGATGTCCTTTCCGAGCGCGGTGCTACACGCGCTCAACACCACCAGATCAACGGGTAAGTCTAAGTTGTAAATGTCGTGCAGGCGTAGAAAGCCGTCAACCGGCTGGCCGCTTTCGTTCCTGAGCGAGAGCACGATGCCGGACAACTCCGGGTGATCATTAATGAGCAGGCCGTGGGTGGCGAAA
>DASWNS010000334.1:0-3853 GCA_036399115.1 Pyrinomonadaceae bacterium
AAGCCGCCCGCGCCGATTGCCGAGACGACGCCGGGCGGCGTCTGCAAAAGATTCGTTCTCTCCGTCGTCGTATTCGTCGCGATGATTCCGTCAATCCCCGTGCGGCGCGCGACATCCACGATCAACTCAAGCGCACGCTCATCCAAGTCAGGCGCAACCTTCAAGAGCAACGGCACGCGCCCCGCACTCGTTCGCACGCCCCCCGACGAAAGCTCAGGATGGCGCGCGAGTTCGCCATTGCGGGTTTGCAGCGCGGCGAGCAACTCCGTGAGCGCGTCGGCGCGTTGCAGTTCGCGCAAGCCCGGCGTGTTGGGTGAACTGACGTTGACGGTGATGTAGTCCGCGTGCGGGTAGACGATCTCGAAACTGGCGAGATAATCGGCGACCGCATCTCTAACTTCAACCACGCGGCTCTTGCCGATGTTGATGCCGAGCACGCAACCGGGGCGCGCACGCCGGAGTCGCCCGGCGAGCGCAGCCGCGCCCTCGTTATTGAAGCCCTGACGATTGATGAGCGCGCGATCCTTCGGGAGTCGAAACAGGCGCGGCTGCGGGTTGCCCGCCTGCGCCAGATGCGTCACCGTCCCCACCTCGATGAACCCGAAGCCTAGCGCAGCCAACTCGCGCACCGCCGCCCCGTTCTTATCAAACCCCGCCGCCAGCCCCACCGGATTACTGAAACTCAGCCCGAACCGTTCCAACTTCCCGAACGGCGCACGGCTCAAACGACTCGCCGCGAGACGCCTCGCACTCTCCGGCTTCAGCGCGACCGTCAACGCGTGCAACGCAAACTCATGCGCCGTCTCCGGCGCGAGACGAAACAGGACGGGGCGCACAACCGAGCGATAGAACATCAGTGACGAGTGATAAGTGACGAGTGACAAGTGATGAGAACGAAAAAGAGTTTATCTCGTCACCTGTCACTTGTCACTCGTCACCCTTCTTTTGTCACTCGTCTCTGTTTCCCTGTTTTCGCTCCTGTTTTTCTCGTCGCTTGTCACTCGTCACCCGTCGCTTCTTTATGTTAGTATCCGCGCCGATGGAATTTACGGAGAAAGTTCGGATCATGGACGGGGCGCGCATCAATCGTGCGCTGGCGCGTCTGGCGTCGGAGATCGTGGAGGAGAATCAGGGTTCGAGCGATCTCTATCTGGTGGGCATCCAGCGGCGCGGCGTGCCGCTCGCGCATCGCCTCGCCGATAAGATCGCAGACCTCGAAGGCGACCGCCCGCCCGTCGGCATCGTTGACATCACGCTCTATCGCGACGACCTTTCAACCGTCGGCGCGAACCCCATCGTCAACCGCACGGACTTGCCCGGCGGCGTGGACGACCGCAACATCGTCCTGATCGACGATGTGCTCTACACGGGACGCACCATCCGCGCCGCGCTCGACCAGTTGATAGATTTCGGGCGACCGCGCCGCGTGCAACTCGCCGTCCTCGTGGACCGCGGCAAGGAACACCGCGAGTTGCCGATTCAGGCAGACTTCGTGGGGAAGTTTGCGCCGACGAAAAGGAGCGAGATCATCAAGGTGATGCTCACGGAGTTTGACGGCGAAGAAGGCGTCGCCATTGTGGAGCGACCGGCGACGGAGAACGAATAAAGGTGGCGGCCTCAGTTGGCCGCCTTTTTCGTGTCAAAGCGAAAGTCGCCCGCGCAGGCTGGTAAAGAATAGTAAAGAATAGCGAAGATGAAGTAAGAATTGAGCAGACCGTCCGCAACCTGAGAGGCGCGTTTGAAGATGGCTTTAGCCAGCAGACATTTGCTCGGAATCAGCGAACTCAGCCCCGCAGAGATCGTGCACATCCTCGACACGGCTGAGACTTTTCAGGCCATCTCGCAACGCGAGATCAAGAAAGTGCCGACCCTGCGCGGTCGCACCGTCATCAATCTCTTCTTCGAGGCTTCCACGCGCACGCGCACCTCTTTCGAACTCGCCGGAAAGCGTCTCTCCGCTGACACCATCAATATCAGCGCATCTACTTCGAGCGTGACCAAAGGCGAGACGCTTCTCGACACGGCGCGCAACCTCGAAGCGATGTCGCCCGACTTCATCGTGATACGCCATCCTTCGGCGGGCGCACCGCACGCGCTCGCGCGCATCTGTCGCGCCGCCGTCATCAACGCGGGCGACGGCGCGCACGAGCACCCCACGCAAGCCCTGCTCGACGCGCTCACGATCCGCCAGCACAAAGGGCGCATCGAACGCTTACGCGTCGCCATCATCGGCGACATACTCCATTCGCGCGTCGCGCGTTCGAACATCCAACTCTTAACCAAACTCGGCGCGGAAGTGCGTCTCGCAGGACCGGGCACGCTCGTGCCTGCGGAGTTGAAAGAGTTGGTTTCGCAGGGCGAGTTGCGCGTGGTGAGCCGCATCGAAGAGGCGATTGAAGGCGCGGACGTGGTGATGGTCTTGCGCATCCAGCGCGAGCGGCAGGGCGCGGCGTTCTTCCCCTCCGTGCGCGAGTATGCGGTGCACTACGGCCTCAATCTCAAACGGCTCGGCGGCGCACAGGCGGACGCCATCGTGATGCACCCCGGCCCGATGAATCGCGGCATAGAGATCGCGTCCGACGTGGCCGACGGCACGCGCTCGCTCATCCTCGATCAAGTCTCGAACGGACTCGCCGTGCGCATGGCCGTGCTCTACCTGCTCGCGGGCGGCTCCGTGCTCAACCAGAACATGCTCGCGCAGACAAAACCCGAAACTGCGACGGCAGTTGATGCACAGACAACTTCAACCACAACTCGAACGTCTTCCGTCGAACAACTCGAACCCGTCGCCGCCGGACAGACGAAGTCGAAAGATAAGTGACAAGTTCAATCAGCAAACAACAACTGACCACGGACAACCGACTGCCGACCTCCCTTCCATGAAACTGCTCATCGCCAACGGCTATCTCATAGACCCTACGCAAGGGTTAAACGGCGGAAAAAATTTACTGATCGAGGATGGGCGCGTCGCGGCCTTACCGGCGCACAACGACGGCGTGCCGGACGGCGCGGAAGTTTTCGACGCGACGGGGCTTGTCGTCGCGCCCGGCTTCATAGATTTGCACACGCACCTGCGCGAGCCGGGGCAAGAATACAAAGAGACGATTGAGACGGGTGCGGCGGCAGCCGTCGCGGGCGGTTGGACGAGCGTGTGCGCGATGCCGAACACCGATCCGGTCAACGACAATCCGGCGGTCACGCGTTTCATCATCGAGCAGGCGGAGCGCGCAGGGCTTGCCAACGTCTTTCCCCTCGGCGCGATCACGAAAAACTCGGAGGGCGCGGAACTCGCCGAAATGGGAGAGATGAAGCGCGCGGGAATTGTCGCCGTCTCGGACGACGGGCGGCCTGTGCCGTCTGCGGGCATCATGCGTCGCGCGATGGAGTACGCGCGCGGGTTCGACCTGCCGGTCGTAGATCATTGCGAGGATCGGAGCCTGACGGCGGGCGGCGTGATGCATGAGGGCAACTGGTCTTTGCGTCTCGGACTGCGCGGCCATCCTGCGCTCGCGGAAGAGATGGACGCGCTGCGCGATATTGCGCTCGCGGAATTGACCGGAGCGCGCGTGCACCTCGCGCACGTCTCGACGCGCGGCGCGCTCGAAGCCGTCAGGCGTGCGAAGGAGCGCGGCCTTGATGTGACGTGCGAAGTGACGCCGCACCACTGGTCGCTCGAAGACGAGGCCGTGCGCGACTATGACACGAACACGAAGATGTGCCCGCCTTTGCGCAGCCGCGATCACGTGGAAGCGATCATCGAGGCTCTACGCGACGGCACGATTGACGCCATCGCCACAGACCACGCGCCCCATCACGCCGACGAAAAAGCTCTCGAATACGATCAGGCTCCGTT
>DASWNS010000335.1:0-3266 GCA_036399115.1 Pyrinomonadaceae bacterium
AAGCTGGCCGTGAAAGATCAGATGCAGGAGATCATGCTCCGCTACCAGAAAAAAGAAGAATCCACGCATTGATTCTACCGTGCATCAATGGCGCGCAGGTTAGAAGCTAGATTCATCAGATTAAGGAAGGGGACGCCGCAGTAGAAAAACGCGCGCCCCCTTTTTCTCTTTTTCCCGCAGCCTTCAAGCAAAAGAACAGGACTCAAACGTGTTACGAGACGGCATCCCCTTTGTCTTAATTCCATTGGCGGCGGCCTTGCTGGCTGCTCTCACAGGCTACTGGTACATCGCCGTGCCGCTTCTGCTGCTCGCGCTCTTCATGGCCTACTTCTTCCGCGATCCTGAACGCGCGCCGCTCACCGAAGAAGACCTCATCGTCGCTCCCGCCGACGGGCGGGTCACGCGAGTCACACAGGCTATTCCGGACGATCCGGAGTCGCCGCAGGTGGTAAGTATTTTTTTGTCGGTCTTTGATGTCCACGTCAATCGCGCGCCCATCGCAGGCGAGATCACGGACGTGGCTTACACGAAGGGACGTTTCATGATCGCCACGCGCGAAGAAGCGAGCGTCGTTAACGAACAGAACGCACTGACGATCAAGGGCGAGAGGATGACCGTCGTGTGCAAACAGATCGCGGGCGTGCTCGCGCGCCGCATCGTGTGCTGGAAGCGCAAAGGCGAGCGTGTGAATTTAGGCGAACGCTTCGGACTGATAAAGTTTAGTTCGCGCACAGACCTCGTGCTGCCTGCGGAAGTCGACATCGCCGTGCGCGTGGGAGATCGTGTGCGCGGCGGCGTCAGCATCATCGGGAGGTTGCGTAGATGAACGCCGAGCAACCGCACACGTCAGACGCCGCCAACGCTCCCTCTCAAGAACGACGCGGCATCCGAAAGGGCTTATATCTGATCCCTTCGGCCTTCACCGCCGCAAATATCGGCATGGGTTATTTCGCCGTGATGGGTGCTTTGCGCGGCTTTCAGTTAGTCGAAGGAGGGACGGAGGCTGAACTGTTACAAGCCACTTCCCATTTTGATAATGCCGCGCGTGCCATTGGTTGGGCGGTGGTCTTCGATGCCTTGGACGGGCGCATCGCGCGACTCACAAAGACTACTACCGAGATCGGAGTGCAACTGGACTCCATCGCAGATGTCGTGACCTTCGGCATCGCGCCCGCAGTGCTCGCTTACGCCTGGGGGTACGGTTCGGCCTTCGCGCAGGGAAGCAATGCACACAAGTTGGGCTGGTTCCTCTCCTTCATGTTTCTCATCTGCGGAGCTTTCAGGCTGGCGCGCTTCAACGTGCAGGCGACGCGTCCGCGCGTGCTGGCTGAAGGCACGGTTAAAGTTGATAAGAAAAACTTCGTCGGCTTACCGATCCCTATGGCCGGTGGTTTTATTGCCGCCCTCGTGCACTTCTCACCCGCACCACTCTCCTTTCACGGTATCGAGATGAGCACGATCTATAGCGGTCTGTTGATGGGGGCGATCGCACTGCTCTCCGTGCTCATGGTGAGCACGGTTCGCTATACGAGTTTTAAGACGGTCGGCATCGGCAGGCGCAGCACACGTCTGGCTGTCCTCGCCATCGCCGCCTCGGGTATGTTGGTCTGGCTCTATTCCCGCTACGTTCTCGTCTCTCTCGTAGGTGGCTACATTGTCTACGGTTTGCTGACGCGGCTGGCCGGTCTGTTCCGGCATCGCAGCACACACCAGTGAGACGCACGCCCGACGCTGGAGCTGCTTTTAGGTTTGGCTGAAAGTCTAACCCGCCCCGAAGAGATTTCCTTTGGGTGTGATTATGGATTGGGGTTTGGAGACGACGGCGCAAAAGCAATCAGCCCTTGACGCGTCGGAACTATTAAAAGCTCGCCCACAACCAGGGGCGTGGCGGAAGTGTTTCCTTCTTCACCGACCGGCAAAGTGTTCAATTGCTTGCCATCCTTTAGAGAGAGGACGATGCACGCATCTCCACCGAGCGGAGAGAAGAGCGCGCTTCGATTGTCTGTCAGCGGTAGAGCCGCGATCCGTCCGGCCAGCTGCCTTTTCCATAACAGTTCACCCCGGCGCGGCGAGAGCAAATAGACAAAATTGTCGAGAGATGTGACGATGATGCCGCTATCCGTCAGCACGACCGCTTGCACCGCTGCTCCCGCCCGACGCCGCCAGAGAAGCCGACCATTCATTTCACTAAAAGCATAGATATATCCATCCGCCGAGCCGAAGTAAGTAATATTGTTGGCAACCGCCACTGCACCCCTTAATGCGCCTCGCGTCCGATAACGCCAGAGGGTTGCTCCCGATGATTCATCGAGGGCGAACAGGGTGCCGTCCTCGCTGCCGATGTATAAACGCCCTTGGTGGAGCGACGGTTGGGAAGAGAAACCGCTCGTGTGTTGCACTGTCCACAGTATTTCCCCCGTCGCTTTATTGAATGCGTAGATACGGCCATCTGCCGAACCGCCAAAGAGTCTCGTAGCAGAGGAGGTGAGTCCTCCTTGTATGGGGAAGTGAAGCGTGCGCATCCAGAGGGTAATCCCGGTGCTCTGGCTCAATGCGCGAATCGCCCCTGTCGAGCGTAATACCTGGCTTGAATTGGTTGTCTCGCCGGCTTTAGACGCAATATAGACGCCGCGCTCGTCTGCAATCGGTGAAGCAGAGAACTCTCCTCCGATCTCTGTTCTCCATCTGAGGTGCCCGTCAGCTGCATTCAAAGAGACAATTTCACCGGCAGCCAGGGGTAAGTAAATATAACTATTGCTCGAAGCAGGGGAGAGGGTAATAGTATTGTGTGAATCGAACTGCCAGCGAATCATGAGGGGAGAGGAAAAAATAAGCCCCTTTTCAACCTTCGAAATAGAGAAAGGTGCGCTGTAAACTTTTGTCGGGAATAGCAAAAACAAGGGGAGCAGTAAATAGAGGAGACTCCTTGAACCCTGATATTTATTATTATGGTTTCGCTCGCACATTTTGTCTTAAATGTTAAAATCCACTTGAAGTCTCGATTTTATCGCTGGAAGCGGGGTTGTTTTAACGCCCGCATATTCTGTCAAACTATCAATGTTATCGACCTCGCAATGCTTTCCGGAGGATGACTGTTAAGTGGAAACTACGCAACACGATCTCATACTTATACTTGATTTTGGTTCCCAGTACACCCAACTCATCGCGCGTCGAATACGCGAAGCGGGAGTTTACTGCGAAATTCTGCCCTTCAATACCCCTCTGGAAAAAATAGATTTGCTCAAGCCGCAGGGAATTATTCTCTC
>DASWNS010000336.1:0-3515 GCA_036399115.1 Pyrinomonadaceae bacterium
AGCGTGAAGCGTAAATAGATAAAACCTGTCTTAGTCTATTTACTAGATAGATAAAGTTATTTGAATTGAACTGTACCGAGAGCCGCTCAACGTCCGGCATCAGCGACGCGCACAGGACATAACAGACCGGAAGCACGCTTATGTGCGCGTCCGTTGCAGCCGTTGTTAGATTGCGCCTTCCCATGAGATGGAACCACGCCTAACGAATCTGCCCCCGCAATCGGATCGCTTCTTCGATAGCCGTGGGTAACGCCGTCAGCCTCCGCTCATCAACTTCCAAGTCACACGCCCACCACTCAGGCACGCGCGCGGAGTAGTGCTCGTACCTGAGGCAGTCGCCGCACCACTCCCACAACCCGCCGCGCCCAACATATCTCACCCCGTCTATCACCATTTCTTCAGGCCGGTTTACCTGATACCAGCGGCGTAATGCTTTGACGCCGCAGAGAGGGCAGGGGGCAGACAGGTCGAGTCCCTCGCGCGAAGACTGAAAAACTGCCCGCCACTCTGCTACACGCTCCAGCGGGACGCCACGCCACTCATGGTCTGAGATCATAAACGTTCTTAACGTGAAGCAATCTAACGCATATTGTGCCGCACTGTGCGGCCTAACACACCCGGATACGTGTCAAAAGCCGCTCCTAGTTGAGCAGGATGCTTTGTTAGCACGCCGCCATTTAACTACACGCCACACAGGTCAAGCCGGAAAGAATCCGACTCCTGCCCCGGCGCGCAACTCAAAGGCCACCGCTCGCCGGGTAAGTTCGGCTTGTCCTCTCTGCGCCAGGTACGTCAACTATGTTATTGCCCTATTGACGATTCACGATTCACGTTCCTTCTCTTGATCCAGTGAGAGTTCGCGGTAGAGCCAGAGGCGCGCTTTCTTCCAATCGCGCAGGACGGTGCGGGTCGTGACCTTGAGCACTTCTGCGATCTCTTCATCGCTCAGGCCGCCGAAAAAACGCATCTCCACGACCCGGCACTTGCGCTCGTCCATCTGCGCCAATCTCTCCAACGCTTCGTCGAGCGCGAGCAGCCCGGCGGCGCGTTGTTCGAGCGGCACCTGCACCTCGTCGAGCGAGAGGTGCTGCGCCGCCCCGCCGCGTTTCTCCGTGGCGTGCGCGCGCGCGTGGTCTATGAGTACGCGTCGCATCATGCTGGCTGCGAGGCCGTAGAAGTGCGCGCGGTTTTGCCATTTAACCGAGCGTTGGTCAACGAGCTTGAGATACGCTTCGTGTACGAGCGCGGTCGGCTGCAAGGTGTGCGCGCCGCGTTCGCGGGCGAGGAAAATTCGCGCCAGCCGCCGCAGTTCGTCGTAGACAAACGGCATGAGGCGTGCCGGGGCGTCAGCGTCGCCGCCGCTCCAATCGTGCAGAATCCGCGTGACTTCGTCCTGCCGCTCGACGCTCATCTTCGTTGCGCCCTCCGCGCCGCGCCGCCGATTCTAGCGCGGAAAAACTTTACCCGTCCAAAATTTTCGCCCGCCGTGTCAGGTTGCGACGCCCGCTCTCGCGTATACGTGCGAAAGGCAAATTAAAAAGATTGCTTGACCGGGCGCGCGGATCGTGGAAGTATGCTTCGCCTAATCCAGACCGTGGGTGAAAGAGCCGGGCGTTAACCTGATATCAGCCGAGTTGTCTGCTACAGCGCACGCCGCGCATGCCCGCCAGAGAATCAACCTCAAAGCGTGTCGCCGCACACGCCTTCAACCAAGACGAGGACAACATGACATCTGCCCCCATGAAAACCACTCGCAACTTCACCCGTCAACGCCTGATCAACACGTTCCTGCCGCTCCTACTGATCTGCATCCTCGGCCTGCTCGCCGCGCTGTTCGCGCCGACGCTCAGACCAGGCGCGCCGCAACATTCCGCCGCCGCCGAAACAAAATTTTCGACACCGTCGCCCTCATCAAACTCAGCGCAGGCGACGACGCTCACGACCGAACGTGCGCGCGAGGCTTACGGTCGGATGGAGTTGAGTTTCGAGGCCAACCACGGGCAGACCGATGCCTCCGTCAACTTCCTCGCGCGCGGCGCGGGCTACACGCTCTTTCTCAAACCCGCAGAGGCCGTCTTCGTCATGGCTCGACAGGGCGCAACCCCTGTGCGCAAAGATGCCGACCGCGCGCCAAAGACGAACGGGAACGCGGGCATCGTGCCAACCGAGCGCGTAACCACTGCCCGCGCCTCCAAAGGCGTTAGCGGCGAGCCGCCCCTGACGCTCAGCATGAAACTCGTCGGCGCAGACGCGGGCGCAACGGTCGAGGGCGCAGACGAGTTGGCGGGCAAGGTCAACTATTTCAAAGGCGACGATCCGGCTAAGTGGCGCACCAACGTCCCGACCTTCGGGCGCGTGCGCTACAAGGAAGTCTATCCGGGCATCGACGTAGTCTATTACGGCAACCAGCGACAGTTGGAATACGACTTCGTGGTCGCGCCGGGACGCGACGCGCGCGCTGTGAGCCTTGAGTTCGCAGGCGCGGACAAGTTGGAAGTTGATGCGGGCGGCGACCTGCTCTTGACGGTGGGCGGGGAAGTCGTGCGGCAACGGAAGCCCGTCATTTATCAGGAAGCGGCGGGCGGCGCGCGGCGCGAGGTAGAGGGCGGCTACGTGTTGCAGCCGCGTGGGCGCGTCGGCTTCCACGTCGGCGAGTACGACGCGGAGCGTCCGCTCGTCATCGATCCGATCCTGGTTTACTCAACCTATCTCGGCGGCAGCGGCACGGATGACGGCAACGACATCAAAGTGGACTCCGCCGGTAACGCCTACATCTGCGGCAACACCTCTTCGACCAACTTCCCCACCGCCAACGCCTTTCAGGCCACCTTCGGCGGCGCGAACTTCGAGGGCGGGCGCGACGGTTTCATCACGAAGCTCAACGCGACGGGTTCGGGCTTCATCTACTCCACCTACCTCGGCGGCAGCGGCGACGACCGCTGCAATAAGATCGCGGTTGATTCCACCGGCAACGCATACGTCGTCGGGGAAAGCATCTCAACCAACTTCCCCCGCGCCAACGCCTTCCAGAACACCTACGGTGGCGGCCTCTCGGACGCCACCATCACGAAGCTCAACGCGAACGGCGACGCGCTCGTTTTCTCTACCTACCTCGGCGGCAGCATTTTTGATGCGGGCAACGGCATCGCGCTCGATTCCTCAAACAACGTCTACATCACGGGACGCACCACCTCTGCGAACTTCCCCACGGCCAACGCCATTCAGGCGGCGCAGGCCAGCCAATCCGCCGATGCCTACGTGACGAAACTCAACGCGGCGGGCAACGCGCTCGTCTACTCCACCTACCTCGGCGGCAGCGACGGCACCGAAGGCGGGTTTGACGCTGGCTTCAGCATCGCGGTCGATTCCGCCGGGGGCGCATACGTCACGGGACAGACCCGCTCCACCAACTTCCCCACGGTCAACGCCGTCCAATCCACCTTCGGCGGCGGCTTCCCCGACGGCGACGCCTTTGTCACGAAGATCAACGCGGCGGGCAACGCCTTCGCCTACTC
>DASWNS010000337.1:0-11257 GCA_036399115.1 Pyrinomonadaceae bacterium
ACGCGCGTCGCCAACCCGCGCACGCAGGGCAGACTCGTGCTGCTGGTCGTCGTGGCGTTGATGGGGCTGGCGATAGTCTTCGATTGGACGAGCGCGAATTCGGCGCACGCGGAAGTGACGGCGGAACTCAAGCGACAGCAAGAGCAGGCCGCGCGCATGGAAGCGATCAAGAAAGAGCAGGCCGAACTTGAGAAGAAGACGCAGGAAATTCAGACGCGCATCGACGCGATCAAAAAATTGCGCGCTTCACAACAGGGACCGGTCGCGGTGCTCTCGGCCATCAACGAGCGTTTGCCCAAGATTACGGATTTCCGTCTGGAAAGCATCGAGCAGAAGGGCACGGAGTTGGTCTTGAAAGGCGACTCGCCGAACGAAGCCGCTGTCACGCAGTTCGGGCGCAGCATGGAATTCTCGTCCGGCCTGTTCACCAACGTCAGCATCGAGACGAAACGCGAGTTGATGGAAAAAGTGAACGTGGGTTCGACGCCGCCTGCGGGCGCGACGGACGAGGCCAGCAAACCTCTCGTCAAACCGGACACCGTGACCTTCACCTTGAAGTGCAAGTACACGCAGCCGGGTAGCCAAACGTCTTCCGCGCCCGCCACCGGCAGCAATGCGAAGCCGTCCGGCGCAAACGCCGCTCCCGCGCCCCCTCAAGTCGCAAAAAAATAGGCACTGTCGAGAGTTTCGACCGCGCGCCCGAAGGGAACTGACATCTCATGTTGAAATTAGATTCATTACAACAGAAACCCTGGTACTTCCAGCTCGCCATCTTTGGCTTTGTCGCGTTCGTCATCTACGGCGGCTTCTGGTATTTCGTCACGAGCGGCACGCGCGAAGAGACGAAGACGCTCCAGGCGCAGGTCGATAAGCTGCAACAGGAGAACGCACGCGCGCAGATCGCCTCGCAGCGACTCAACGACTTCAAGGCCACCTACGCACGCGCGCAGGCCGACTATGAAGACTTGAAGGCGCTCCTGCCGGAGCAGCGCGAACTCACGACCGTCCTGCAAAGTTTGCAGGAGCGTGCGCGCGGTCGCCTCTCCGTGACGCGCTTCACGCCGAAGGACGATATCCAGCAGGACTTCTACGCGGGCAAGCCGGTCGAGATCGAAGTCGCCAGTTCGTATAACAACCTCGGCGCGTTCTTCGCGCAGATCGCCGCCTATCAACGCATCGTCTCGATCAGTGATTTCAAACTTTCGCGCATGAAAGAGCAGGGCGCGGGCAAGACCGTCGAAGCGCAGTTTCTGTTGACGGCCTACTATGCTTCGAGCGAGAAGTTGCAGAACACTGCGAAGCCTGCCGGTGCGCCAACCGTGCCGGGAGCCGCTCCCACCGTTCCCGCCGTCCCCGCCGCGAAGTAGTTACACGACTCCATCGCCGCGAGAAAACGCGGCCAGAAGAAGCTGACCCACTCAGGAATAAAAGAGATGAACTACACCAAGATGATCAAGCAGACCTTGCAGGCCACGCTGGCCGCCGGCGCGCTGTTGACATTCTCCGCAACGGCCTTCGGGCAGGAAGCGAGCACCACTTACAGGGGCGCGGGGCGCGACCCGTTCACGAAGTACAAAGCGCCCGTCAAACGTGTGAAGCCCGTGCCGCAGCCTGTGCCCGCGCCTTCCATCGAGCAGCGCATCGCCGCCTACAAGACGCAAAAGGCCATCGCGATGAACGCCCAGCTTCCCGCTCCGAAGCCGACCACCGCGCTGCTCCTGAGCGAAGCGCAGGTGACCGGCATCTTCCGCACCCCGCGCGGATACGCGGCGATGGTTGAAGCCAAACCGATCAAACTCTCTTACGTCATCTATCCCGGCGAAACTTTCTTCGACGGGATGTTAGTCGCCATCGAAGAAGACCGCCTCGTGTTTCGTAAAGAGACGCGCTGGAGCGACGGGCGGCGCGAGATGAACGTCGAGATGAAAGCCCTCGGCGCGACCAACCCCGTCAAAGATACTTTGACGAACACCAACCCGGCTCCGACAGCCGCCACCACCAACGGCACCGCCTCGCCCAAAGCTAAAGAAGAGAGCGCGCCTGCTCAAGCAAAACAGTGACGCTCTTCTTTTCGTTCGTTCCGCGCGCCCACGGAAGCCTGAGCCGCCGGGCGCGCTTGAACTAAACCTTCTCCCGTCGCACACCCGCGAGAGATTTCCCGGCGCAGACGGCGCATGCAATCTGCTGCGGACTGTGCTCCCGCTATTTGGCAAGACAAATTCGCCGTCGGCTTTCGCATTGTGCGGCGCGCGCTTGAAGAGTCCTCATCCGACTCGCACGAGCGTTAGCGCGTGGCGTTAAAGTTGACGGTCACTCCTGACAAAGGAAAAGAAAATGGTTAACCTGCATCACCCGCTTTCAGCGGTCATAAAAAGAGGCGCGCTCGTCCTCTTCCTTTTATGCTCAATCTCAACTTTCACGCACGCGGCAACTTCACGTCTGCTGACGGGCGTGCGTACGTCCGTCGATGGCGACGCGACGCGGATCACCTTCGCCGGAACTGCACCAATGACCTACGGCGTGCGCCGCGTAGACGAACGCACGTTGATGGTCGAACTGCCGGGCGTTGACGCCACGCGGCTCGCGCCCTCATATTCACCGGCCTCGCCGCTCGTCGCCGGACTCACAGTGCAATGCGCAACCGGCAGCGACGGCGCGCCTTTTGCGCGTCTGCGCGTCGCGCTCCGCGCCTCGGCACGCGACCGCTCCTTCCTCGACACCAACGAACTCGTCCTCGAATTGCGACCCGAAGATAGCCCTCTGCAACAGCAACAACCGCAACAGCGCGTCGCGCGTGAAGCGCATGCCGTCGTGGTCACCGGCGCAGAGCAGCAGACGACCACCGGCAGGCCGTCGCCTACGCCGTCCATCAGCGCGGCGCAGGGCGCGGGTCAGCAATCTTCGCAGGGTCAACAGTACGGCCAGTATGGTTTCGTCGGCGAGCCGATCAACCTGAACGTCGTCAACGCCGACATCCGCGACATTCTCAACTACATCACCGAACAGTACGGCGTAAACTTCATCATTGATTCTTCCGTCGGCGCAGTGCCCGTCACGGTCAACGTCACAGAGGTTCCCTGGAACATCGCGCTCAACTCGATTCTGCGTGCGAACCGTCTAGGGATCGAAGTGAGCGGCAACATTCTGCGCGTCGCGACGCTCAAGGTGCTGGCCGAAGAGGCCGAGGCGCAAGGCTCGATTGAAGAAGCGCGCCTGAACGCCGCGCCGCTCGTTACGGAATTCATCCGCCTCAATTACGCACGCGCGGTCGGCACGCTGGCACAGGCCGCAGGCTCCACCGGGGGCTTCTCCGGCGGCGCGAGCAACGAGAGCTTCTCCGGCGGCTCGGGCGGCGACGCCACGGGCAAGAGCGGCGACAAAGGCATCCTCCCGATCATCTCGCGTCGTCTCTCCAAGCGCGGCAGCGTCGAAGTTGACGGTCGCAGCAACACGCTCATCATCACGGACGTGGTGGAAAACATCGCCTCCATACGCCAACTCGTCTCGCTCTTAGATCAACCCGAACCGCAAGTCGAGATCGAGACGCGCATCGTCGTCGCCAGCCGCAGTTTCAGCCGCGACCTCGGCGTGCAGTTGCAGGCTGCGGTCTTCGGGTCGAACGGGCAGGGCGGCTCTTTTGAGACGGCTCCCGCCAACGGCGGCCTGCGTCCGGGCGGACTTCCCGGCGGCCTCAGCAACACTCCCCCTTCGACGGGCGGACTCGGCGCGACCGCGCCAACCACTGTTATCGGCTTAACCACAGGCATCTTCGGCACGGCGCAAATCGGCGCGCTCATCACCGCCGCGGAGAGCAAGGGTCAGGCGAAGATCGTCGCCAACCCGCGCGTGACCGCCTTGAACAATCGCCCCGCGCAGATCGAAAGCGGCGCGCAGATTCCCGTCGTCACACCGCAAGCGGCGGGTGCGGGCGGCTCGGGCGACAACCTCGGCGGCTCGACCGTCTTCACCACCACCTTCATCTCCGTGCCTCTGCGTCTCTCCATCACTCCGCAGATCACGGACGCCGGAACGGTCGTCCTACGCGTCACGGCGGAGAACAACAGCGTCAACCGCTCTCTGACCAACTCGCTCGGCACGCCCGGCATCGACACGCAGCGCATGCAGACCGAAGTGCTCGTGCCCGATGGCGGCACCACGGTGGTCGGCGGCGTGCTCCTCGATAGTGAAGGCGAGACGCAGACGCGCACGCCCGGCATCTCCGGCATCCCCGTCCTCGGCAATCTCTTCAAGCGCAAGGCCACCACGCGCAACACGAACGAACTGCTCTTCTTTATCACGCCGCGCATCTATCGCCCCGACTACAACGGGCGTCCGATGGCCGGAACCATCACCGACCGCAACCGCACGACGACCATCCCGCAGCCCGTTCCGCTCGGCAACCCGCAGAGCAACACGCCCGCGCCGTCGGTCGAAGGCCAACAGGCGCAGCCGAACTCGCAGACCCAGTCTGACACCGCTCCGACTGCGCGCCCCGCCGCCACACGCGGCGAACGACCTTAAGAGGAAGGAGACAAAGAGAGTCTCATGTTTAAGGAAACACTCACACGCATGGTTGAACGCACGGAGGGCGCAGTCGGCGCGCTCATCATGGGCACGGACGGCATCGCCGTCGAGAAGGTCTTGATGCCCGAAGGGCGCGACGCCAACCTCGACGTGGCCGCTGCCGAATTCACCTCGCTCCTGCGCAACGCACAGCGCGCGGGCGGTGACATCGGCCTCGGTCAGGTGCGCGAAGTCGTCGTCGGCTTCGACGACATGAACGTCCTGATGCGTCTGTTCAACCCGGAATACTTCGTCCTCCTCGCGCTCACTTCCGACGGCAATATCGGGCGCGGCAGGTTCGAACTACGCAAAGTCGAACTCGACCTCGCACGCGAGTTCGCCGTTTAACCCAGGCAGAGAAAGCAGCAAGACGAAGGGCGAAAGCGAGACGGAAACACCGTCTTCACTTTCGCCCTTCGTCTTGCTATTCGCCCCGCCGCTTTTCGTCAGGGCAGCCTGACGTGGGGCATGCCGCGCGCGATGATGCGCTGGCGGCGCGCGACGCGCTTCGGTTTGAGTTGCGGGTTGAATTCGGTGCGCGGGTTGGGAATGATGGCGGAGAGAAAGGCCGCTTCCTGCGGGGTGAGGTCTGCGGCAGATTTACGAAAATAGGTTCGCGCGGCGGCCTCCGCGCCGTAAATGCCGTCGCCCCACTCGATCACGTTGAGATAGATTTCCAGAATCCGACGCTTCGATAAATTCTTCTCCATGAAATAAGTGATCGCCGCCTCGCGCGCTTTGCGCACGAACGAACGCTCGGTGGTGAGATAAAGGTTCTTGGCTAACTGCTGCGAAATGGTGGATGCGCCGCGCTTGAAACTCGGCATCGCCGGAATCCAACTCGACTCGTCTTCGCCCTGCTGCTTCGCTTCCTTCGCGGCGTCGCGCTGCGCCTGATCCCAAGCCTTCTGGATAGCGTCATAGTCGAATCCGTTGTGCGTGGCGAAGTTGCTGTCTTCGCCCGCGAGCACGGCGCGCAGCAGATGGACGGAGATGCGTTCCAGCGGAACCCATTGCTGCACGCGCTTCGGCTGTTCGCCGCGTTCGCGCGCCTCCTGCATGCGCGTCTCGATCATGGCGGTCGTCTCCGGGTTGTTGTCGCGCAATCTCGCCACGCGCGGAAACGTCGCGATCTCGTAGATCATCGCGAGCACGATGAAGGCGAGCACCCCGATCACAACCGCTTTAATCAACTTCCAGATGCGTCTTATCATGGCCTACGAATTATAGCCGAACTGAATTCCGCTTCATACTTCGAGCCACCTCCAGAGCTTTGGCCGCGCGGATCGTGTTGCAGTGAATCTCCACCGTATCGTTGATGTCTGCCGCGTAACCGCCTGACATCACGGTCGCCACGGGCACGCCGCGCGCGCTGCATTCGGACAGGACAAACTCGTCGCGTGCGCGCAAGCCTGCGATTGAAAGTGAGAGGCGTCCGAGTTTATCGCCCGCAAAAGGGTCTGCGCCGCCGAGATAAAAGAGGAGTTCGGGGCGGTGCGCGAAGACGCGCGGCAAGTGTTCGGCCAGCGTGCGCAGGTATTCTTCGTCGCCCGTCCCGTCCGGCAGTTCGATGTCGAGCGTCGAGCGGGCTTTGAAGACGGGATAGTTCTTCGCGCCGTGCACGGAGAAAGTATAGACGCTCGCGTCGCCTGCAAAAATTGTGGCCGTGCCGTTGCCCTGATGCACGTCGCAATCAACGACCGCCACGCGCTCGATTGCTCCGTCACGGCGCAGGGCGCGAATCGCGACGGCGACATCGTTCAGCACGCAGAAGCCTTCGCCATGATCGGGAAAGGCGTGATGCGTGCCGCCCGCGAGGTTGGACGCGATGCCCACATCGAGTGCGGCGCGTGCGGCGGCGAGCGTGCCGCCGGTCGCAAGAAACGAACGTCGCACGAGCGCTTTCGACCACGGCAGACCGAGCCTTCGCAACTCGCGCGGCGTGAGCGAACCGGCGCGCAGGCGCGTGACGTAATCCTCCGTGTGAACCAGCAACACGTCGGCCACGGGCGCGGGCTGCGGTTCGATGATCTCTGACGGCGCGAGCGTGCCTTCGGCGAGCAGGCGGTCGCGCACGAGTTCAAATTTGCGAATCGGAAAGACGTGCCCCTCGCCGATGTCCGCGTAATAACGTGGCGTGTAGAAAACGTGCATAGATGCCGTCGGCTATCAGCTATGAGCCTTTAGTCAAACTTACCTTTGTCATGTAGCCCTCACGGTAATGTAGACCTCACGCTCTCAACGCATCAACTCGTCCGGCAATTGTTCAAAGTTAACAGCTCACGGCTAATACTGAATCAGGCTGCCTTCGCGTTTGGCGCGGCGGACGGCGCGGGAGAAGACCCAGAGCGAGAAGGGCATGAGGACGGCGAGAAACAGGAGGAGCATGAAGATCGGAACACGTACCTCGTTGAAACCCTGCCCCTCGATCAAGACGCGACGAATGCCGTCGAGTCCGTAGGTCGGAGGCAGCACGCGCGAGATCGTGCTTAAGCCGCTGCCGAGTATCTGCGTGGGAAAAAAGACGCCGGAGAAGAGAGCCGACCCGGTGCCGAGCAGAATCCCGAAGGGATCGCCGCGTTTGAAGACCATCGCAAAACTGGCGGAGAGAATGCCGAGCGAAGAGAGCACGAGGGTTGTTAGCAGAAGAATAAAAAACGCGAGCAGGAAGTTGCCCTGAAAATGGACGTTGAAGAATACCCAGCCGAAAAAGAAATAGAGGAAGGAGAAGAAGGTCGCCTGCACGAAAGCCCATGCCGAACTCGAAGCCACGAGCGTCGGGATGTTGATCGGCGTCAGCAACACGCTTTCGAGCGTCCCTTGCGTCTGCTCCGAACGAATGGCGTTAGCGAGGCTGGAGAAGCCGGTCATAAAGTAGTTCAAGACCGCCAGACCCGTGATCCATGCGGCCATCGGGTCGCGCCATTGCGCAAACGGCGACGCGGCGCAGGGGCAATCACCGGGCGCGAGAAACGTACGAGAGACGAAGTAGAGCGTCGTCACGAGCGCGAGGACGCTGAGGACGCGCAGAAAAAAGGCGAAGCGATAACTGATCTCCAACTGAAAATCGCGCGCGATGAAAGCGCGTATACGACGCAGAAATATGCTGAATCTCTTCACCTTTGCTCCCCCCCCGCCGCCTCGTGCTCCTGTTCGTATTTTTCGAGCACGTCGAGCAGCGTGGCGCGTTCGGCTTCGCTCGAAAGGATGCGCCCGCCCGCAGTTTGGAGCGCGCGAATCGTGCGGTCGAGCGCGTCGTCATCGACGGCGCGGGTGAATTGCACGCTGAGTTTTCCGGCGTCTAACGAAAGCTCAAACTCATCCAACGTCGCGGCCAGCGCGCGACGCGCCGACTCCGGCGAGAGACTGCCGACGCTCAAACGCACGCGCTCCGCGCTTCTATGCAACGCGCGCAAGTGTTCGGGCGTGTCGAGCGCGCGAATCTCGCCGCGCGAGATGATGGCGACGCGCGGGCACAGTTCCTCGATCTCGGCGAGGTTGTGCGAGGTGAGAAGCACGGTCACGGGCTTGTCTGCGTCGCGCGCGAGCGAATTGATGAGCGAACGCGTCTGCGCGGCGGCGAGCGGGTCGAGCGAACGCGTCGGCTCGTCGAGCAGGAGGATGTGCGGCGAACTGAGCATCGCGCGGGCGATGGCGACGCGCTGCTTGTTGCCCGTCGAGAGTTCGCCGAAACGGCGCCGGGCGAGCGATTCGAGGCCGAGGCGCGTGAGCAACTCATTGATGCGCGCACGCGCCGACGCATCCGTGAGGCCGTAGAGGCGCGCGAAGAAGTTGAGATTTTGTTCGATGGTCAGACGCCAGTAGAAACTGCGTTCTTCGGCGGTGGCGAGTCCGATCTGTGCGCGCACAGTCTCTTCATCGCGCACGCTGTCGAAGCCGCGCACCACAACCGCGCCGGAGGTCGGCTGCACGAGCGTCGCGATGATCTTCGTGAGCGTGGTCTTGCCCGCGCCGTTGCGCCCGATGAGGCCGAAGATTTCGCCTTCGCGCACGTCGAAGCTGACATCGCGCAGAGCCTCGACCGGGTTCGTCGCCTTGCGGCGGAGAAACTTCTTGAGCCGCGCGAGCGGGACGGGATAAGTCTTGGAAAGTTGACGAATAGATATCGCGATGCTCTGTGTCGGAGTGTCGCGCGCGGTATCTTCAGTATGGTCTTGATAAAGAAGTGGAGTTGTCGCTGTCACAGTTGAGAATGCTTTTCGTTGGTCGGTTCTTAGCGTTTGCGTTGGCGCGGGTCGAGATATTCGCGCAGGCCGTCGCCGATGAAGTTGAAGGCGAGCACGGAGAGCGCAATGGCGATGCCGGGCACGACGAGCGCGTGAGGCGCGGCTTGCAGCGTCGAGAGATCGCGCGCCTCTTCGAGCATCACGCCCCAGGAGGGCGCGGGCGGCGGCACGCCCAGACCTAAAAATGAGAGCGTCGCTTCGGCGAGCACCGCGCCCGCCATGCCGAGGCTCGCCTGCACGATGAGCGGTTGAATCGCGTTAGGCAAAATATGTACGAAGAGGATGCGCATGTCGCTCGCGCCGAGCGCACGCGCCGCCTGCACGAAATCATATTCGCGCACCTTCAACACCTGCCCGCGAATCACGCGCGCGTAGCCAACCCAGCCGATGATGCAGAGGGCGAGGATCAACTTGTTCAGCCCCGCGCCGAGAAAGGCCACCATCGCGATGGCGAGCAGGAGGCCGGGGAAGGCGAGAAAGACGTTGAAGAGATAACCGTTAACGATGCGGTCGATCCAGCCGCCGTAGTAGCCCGCGAGCGCGCCGATTACAGTCCCGACCACGGTTGAGACGAAGACCACCACGAGGCCGACGCGCAGCGAGATGCGCGCGCCGTAGATGACGCGCGAAAAAACGTCGCGCCCCGTCGCATCCGTCCCGAGCCAGTGTGCCGAAGAGGGAGGCATGTAGCGATTGAGCAGATCGGTCGCGCCGACATCGTGCGTCGCAATCACCGGCGCAAACACCGCCATGATGACGAAGACCCCGACGACGACAAGCCCGAATTTGGAAAGGCGATTCATTTAACTACAGTGACAAGTGGCGAGTGATGAGTGACGAGCAAAGACAGGTTTTAGTTTTAACTTGTCGCTCGTCACCCGTCACTCGTCACTGTATTCGTATTCTGGGATCGAGCCAGCGATAAATAATATCCGTAAGCGTGTTGGCGAAGATGTAGGTCACGCTGATGACGAGGACGCAGCCCTGCACGAGGCGGTAGTCGCGTTTGCCGATGCCGTCGTCGATGAGCAGCAGACCTAAGCCCGGCCAGTTGAAAATCTTCTCCGTGATGATCGCTCCGGCCAGCAGGACGCCGAGTTGCAGGCCGAGGACGGTGACCACCGGAATGAGTCCGTTTTTGAGCACGTGCTTGTAGACGACCGTGCGTTCGTTCAAACCTTTGGCGCGCGCCGTGCGCACGTAATCTTCGCCCATCTCTTCGATGACGGACGAACGCACCATGCGCGTCAGGAGCGCGGAGAGCGCCGCGCCGAGCGTCACGGCGGGCAGAATAATGTCGTACCACTCGAAGCGTCCCGAAGGCGCGAGCCAGCCGAGTTGGAGTGCGAAGAGATAGATGAGCAGAGGCCCTAAGACGAAGCCGGGCATGCTGACGCCGACTAAGGCGATCACGGACAACAGGTTGTCGAGCCACGTGCCGCGATTTTTTCCCGCGATGACGCCGAGCGGGAGCGCGATGCTGACGGCGACGAGCAGCGCGGCGACGGCGAGTTGGATCGTCGCAGGGTAACGCTGCATGATGAGTTCGATGACGGGGCGGTCGGTGCGAAACGAGCGTCCCATGTCGCCGCTCAGGAGCGTGCCCCAGTAGTCAATATAGCGATTGTTCAGGCCGTGCCAGGCGAAGTCTCGCTCGCCGCTGGCGGCGTCGCGCGCGTAGGAGAAGAAGAAGGCGGGGCGGTCGAGATTATGCTTCTGGCGAAACTGCTCGATCTGCGCGGGTGTGGCGTCTTCGCCGAGCGTGGCCGTCGCCGGATCGCCGGGGACGAGTTCGATGAGCAGTGTGACGAGAGACACGACCGTCCACACCACGAGAAGGAGGATCAAGATACGCCGCGAGAGATCGAGTAGCCTGTGCTTCATCTACTAAGGATGCGCCTGCAAATATTCGGAAGAGGAATCGGTTTGAAACTACGCGCAGAATGATAGCACACAAAAACAGTGACGAGTGACGGGTGACAGGTGACAAGTTAAGGCAGAAGAAAAACTCTCTTTATCTTGTCGCCCGTCACCCGTCACTCGTCACTGCATATAAAAAACGTAGCCCGACGGAGTTTGTGTCTTTCGTTACGCGAACAGCCCCGACAACCGTCGCGCGAGACAGACACTAATCCATCGGACTACGTTTTCGGTTTGCGCTCATACGATGAGAGCGCAAGCCAATCTCACGTTAACTGCTCCGGCGTTGGCGGGGGCGCGTGCCCAGGTGCAAGGCCGCGATGCCGCCCGTCAAGTTCTGAAACGATACCTCTGCAAAGCCCGCTTCGCGCATCAACTCCGCCAGACGCTTCTGATCCGGAAAGCGCGATACGGAATCGGGCAGATATTCATACGCGCCGCGCGAACCACTCACGAGGCCGCCGATACGCGGCAGCACACGCGAAAAGTAGAACTGAAAAAGAGCGCGAAACCCCGGCACGATGGGG
>DASWNS010000338.1:0-4426 GCA_036399115.1 Pyrinomonadaceae bacterium
GTGGTGGAGTTGATGCATACGGAAGTGCCGGAAGAGTTCGAGGGGCAGGGAATCGGCGGCAGGTTGGTCAAAGGGACGTTTGAACTACTTCAGGCAGAGAACCTCCGCATGATGCCGACGTGTCAATTCGTCGCCGTTTACCTGCAACGCCATCCAGAGTATCAATCGCTAGCGGTTTCAGCTTCTGAATAGAACCTGAGAGAGCATCTGCGAAAGAAGCTGCGGCTAGAGAAGTGTAGAGTATCTGTCGCGGCAAACAGAACAGCCCGGAATGGTTCTTCCTGTCGAGAGATGTTTACATGGGATAGCTTTCAACCAGTTCCACCGCGCCCGGCATTTCCGGGGCTGCCCTGAGAGACTCCCCGGCACGCGTGCGGTTGTTCTTGAGGTATTCTGTCGCGGCTGCGGCGGGCAGCGGCTTTGAGAAGAAGTAGCCCTGACTGTAATCGCAACGCAATGCATTGAGATGTGAACGCTGACCCCGCGTCTCTACGCCCTCGGCGACGACCTCCATGCCGAGCGTGTGCGCCAGAGAAACGATGGTGCGGACAATCTCCCGGTACTCGCTCGCCTCGTCCATCCGGCCTACAAATGACCTGTCCACTTTCAGCGTGTTGACGGGGAACCGGTGCAGGTAGGAGAGCGACGAGTAGCCGGTGCCGAAGTCGTCTATGCCAAGCTGGACGCCGAGTTCGCGCAACCGCTTGAGCATCAATGTCGCCGCCTCGGCATTCTCCATCATTGCCGTCTCGGTGATCTCCAGCTTCAGGCAGCGCGCCTCAAGCCCCGTCTCGACGAGCGCACGTTCGACCACCTCTACGAGGTCGCGCTGCGTGAACTGTTTGCTCGACAGGTTGACACTCACGAAGAGAGGCTCTTCCGAAGGGAATTCTCGTTGCCACGCGCGCGCCTGACGACACGCCTCCCGGAGCACCCACTCGCCCATCGGAATAATCAGATCAGTCTCCTCTGCGGCGGCAATGAACTCTCCGGGCGGGACGATCCCGCGCTCAGGATGCTCCCACCTGATGAGCGCCTCGAAGCCTGCGGCATAACCAGTCTCGGTTCTCACGATGGGCTGGTAATGGAGACGGAACTCGCCCTCCTCGACCGCCCGGCGTAACTCCGACTCCAGCCGCAGGGTGGTGACGGCGCGGGCGTGCATCGTCAGGTCGAAGACCTCGTAGCGTCCCTTGCCCTTCGACTTGGCGCGGTACATGGCGGTGTCCGCGTCTCGAAGCATGTCATCCACGTTTTTGTAGCCGAGCGATGAGAGCGTGATGCCGATGCTGGCCGAGGTGACGATGCCGTGATGGCCGAGGACGAAAGGGAGCGCGATCTCCTCCTGTATGCGCTCGGCGGCGCGGACGGCGTCCGTCGAATGCCTGATGCCGTTCAGGAGGATAGCGAACTCGTCACCGCCGAAGCGCGCCACCGTATCCCCTGGGCGGATGCAGGTCTTAAGGCGTTCGGCCACCGTCAGCAGTAGTTGATCACCGTGGGCGTGTCCGAGCGAGTCGTTGACGTTCTTGAAGCGGTCGAGGTCCATGAAGAGGACGGCGAAGAGGTGACTGCCGTGCCGCTGGGCGCGCTCCGCGGCGAGCCGTAGATGATCTGCGAAGAGGGTGCGGTTGACGAGTCCGGTCAGCGAGTCGTGGTGAGCGGCGTGCTGCAAACGTTCCTCGGCGTGCCTGCGCTCGGTCACGTCCTGCACCTGATAGACGAGGCGCAAGGGCTGCCCCTTCGGGTCGCGCACGAGCGAGGCGCATAACTGCGCCCAGAGCGTACGCCCTTCTCTGTGGAGCAGGCGCATCTCAAGGTTGTAGCTGATCGCGCCCCCTTGCGTCAGCCGGTAGACCTGCGCGAGGTGCTCGCCTAACTCTTCCGGGTGCAGGACGGATTGTATGTCCGTCTTGATTAATTCTTCCTCGGCGTAGCCCAGCATGGCGCACAGCGACGGGTTGACCTCGATCCAAGTGCCGTCTGTGGCGACGAGCGCCATCCCGACGGCGGCGTTGTCGAAAGAGCTGCGGAACTGCTCCTCGCTCTGGCGCAATTGCTGGCTGACTGCCCGCTGCTCTTCGGCGTGACGCTCGGCCTGTTCGGCCTGCGCGAGCGTAGCCTGTAACTGCTTGCGGTACGACTGGTAGGTAAAGTAAATGACGGCGATGATGGGTATCATCACCATCAGGGTGTAGAAGCCGTGCCCGTTGACGAGCCTTGCGGTAACTCCAGCCGCCGAGGCACCGGCGAAGTAGGTGATAGAAGTCCAGAGGTAGTGCTCTTTCCAGACCTGTAGGAACGGCAGGTTGAGCTTCATCGACTGGCGCAACGCAGGGATGCCGGAGTTGACTACGAACTGCACGCAGCACATCAGGCAGACGGCTGTGATGAACCTGCCGGAAAGTGTCTCGCGCCCCAGTTCGACGAGAGGACCGATGGCGTAGCCGACGACTCCGGCGGTTACAAAGGTGGAGATCGCGAGCAGCCCCGCGTTGAAGAACCTCGTCAGCCACAGCTTGGCGAAGCGAAAGGACGAGCAGAAGGCTTCGACGGCTGCCAGCAGCACCGCCGTCTCCGTGCCGTAGAGCAATAGCGTGAGGAAGATAAAGCTGTCGGAGACGGTGATCTGTATCTTGTGTTTGGAAAACTCGATGCCGAGGCGGGAGCCGAAGCAGAGCGTGACGGCGGTGAGGATCAGGAAGCGCAGGTCGAGCCGGTCGAAGGGGAGCCGGTAGACGCAGTACAGGCTGACGACCGCGCCGAGGGCGGGTATCAGTCGCAGGAAAGGCTGGTGGAATCGTTCTCTGTTCAAGCGGCGTCTTGCGGTTTGTATGGGATGTTCTATTCGACCTGCACGGCTGCGGGGTTGGCGAACACGGGTCGCGCATGTAGGCCAGCCCTTCACTAGCGAGCGGCGTGCCAGTAAACCGTCGTGAGATATAAGAGGATTTGGCCGGAAATCGTCCCACGCGTAGGCATCGTGCAGACGCCTGGCCGTCAGTCTGACAGGGAGCCGGTTAGCGAAGTCAGCTTGCCAGTCAGACTGATAGCATGGGGAGATGAACTAATGATGGTCGTGCTAAAGAGGATGACCCTTACTGTCTAAGGGCGCGGCCTATAGATAGACCTTATTGTACTCTCCGAGGGAGACTGCGCCGACCCTATCGTAGAAACTCCGCGCCGTAGAGTTCTGGGCGTTCACAAACCAGCAAAAGGCGGGCGCCTTGTCGAGGAGCGTGCGGCTCAGAGATGCCCAACAGTTTCGCCCGTACCCTTTGAGCCGGTGTGCCGGGTTAACCCACACGCCCTCGATGTAGGAGGCTTCGGGCGTCTGCGTAAGGACATCGGCCTTAAAGATCAACTCGCCCTTATCTATCAGTGTCCAGACCTGACCCTGCTCGACGCGCTGGGCGCAACGATGGCGAAATCCCTCAGCGTCATCGGCCAGCGGGTTGACACCACTCTCCTCGAAGACCATCTGAGCATGCGCCTGAACGATTTGATCCAGATCGTCGAGCGTAGCCTGCCGGAGTCCGTCCACACCTGCGGCACGGCTGAACTGTCGGGAAGACTCATAGAATATTTCACGGCAGAATAGACGAGGCTCCTGTCTACCTGCGATATAGCACCTCCAGAAGGTTTCCAGTTCGTCGGCCTCGCCCATAATCATTCTGACAGCCGGGCTGCGACGCGCCCCTCTGGCGAGGGCAGAGATAGCCGCCCCGTTCTGCGCCTCGAACATGGTGGCGCGGCCTACGAGCGCCAAGCCTTCGAGTCTGCCCCGCGCGTCGCGGCAGGTGTAGAACATGCCCTGTGCTAACGGCACAACCGGCCCGTAATGGCGCAGCAGACCGGCCATGATCACCGTATGGCGGGGGCGTCGGGCGAGGAAGGCGAGCGCCTCATCTCTGTCCTCATTAAGCAGTGGCTCCACATGTGTCGAGTGGCTCTTGTTTATAGTTACGGGCACAGGCATCGTTGATCTCAGACCGTTTCTGCGTGTGAGGCTGGTGCGGTTGCGTATTTGATGGTCGGTGTTGCTCATGCTTAATCAGGGTGAACGATCAGGTTCGGAATTGGGTGCCGGGAGGCAGCATGGTTTATGTTTCGATGCCGCCTCTTCAATGCTTTCAAAGCGCGCGAGCCGGGGCGGAACAAGAACGGACGCGCATCAGGTTCACGGTTCGCTGCCGTCTTCGTAAACTACGGACATCCCGTTCGTATTGTCGCCGTTGATGAGTACGTTAAGTGCCCAAAAGCTGTCGGAGATCATGATGCCGTCGGAGATCATGATGCCGTCGGAAATCATGATGCCGTCGGCTAAGGCGAAGCCGTCGGAGATCATAATTCCGTCCGAGATCATGATGCCGTTGATGAAGAGTGAGCCGCCGCCCATCCTGAGGCCATCCGAGATCATAATTCC
>DASWNS010000339.1:0-6166 GCA_036399115.1 Pyrinomonadaceae bacterium
TTCGGCGTCGCGCGGTTCGACGTTGACCGCGCCGAACAGCCCCGGCGGAATCTGCCCGCCGTTGCCTTCGCCCGTCGTCGTCGCCGCCGTGCTGTACATCAGGTGCGTGCCTTCCTTCGCGCGCCCGTCGGCGTAGAGCGTGTAGGTGATGCGCCCGCCGGGCGGGACGAGGCCGCCGGGAGGACTCGGGTTCTTGCCCACGTTCGAACCGTCGTCCCTGATGCTGTTGACGGCTTGCAGGCCGACGACGTGAATCGAAGCATGGCGCGTGACGGGTTGCTCCTCATCAACCGGCGTGGGGTTGAGCAGGTTTTGAAAATCGATCTGCAAACAATCGCCGACGTTCATGCGCAGCACGAGCGGTCGCGGTCGCTTGTCGCGGCGCAGGCGGACGTTGCCGGGAGAGAGTCCGCGCCGCCAGTTAATCGGGACGACGTTGTGCCGGAGCGCGTAGATCATGCCCTGCGGTTGAACCGCGCCGAGACGATTCCAGAAGAAGACCTGATCGAAGGCCACGACGCTCGCCTTGATCGTGCGCTCACAAGGGTAAGGCGCATTCGTCGGCGCGCTGTAATCGTAGGGGATGGAATTCGGCTCCGGCGAGATCGTGCCGCCGCCTTCGACATCAGAATGAGTCTCTTTGTAATCGGATGAGACGAAGGCTTTATCGCTTTCCGTCGTGGGCTTCGAAGCGTCCTCGGTGGGCGTCTCATCTTGCAGCAGAGGATCGCCGATGTCCGGGTCGTCGAGTCCCTGGTCCTGATGCGGGTCGGGCGTGGGCGATGGAGTCGGCGTTGGCGTCGGCGTCGCCTGCGTTGTGATGGGCGGCAGCGGCATCGGCGTGGGAGAGGCCGGGGGCTTGTCATGCACGGCGGCGCGCGTCGTTGAGGCCGACATGATGACGAAGGCCGCACAGCAGATCAAAGAGAACAGGAGCGATTGGCGGAAGGCACGATCTTTAGACATAAACTCACCTCTTGCGCTGACTCGGTCGAACGTTCGAATCGCATAAACCGCAACGATGCGAAGGCTGTTAACCGGAGATGTGTTTAAGGAGAGTTTCGTCTGAAGCGGGTGTGGCTCGGGCGCATCAGGCGGAAGGCTCTCCCCGGCGAAGATAAGGGTTGAGCGGTTGCCACAAGATGCGCTAAGATGCGGGCTGTCCGGCGTTACATCTTTTGTGCGCAGCGATGTGGCGGAAGTTGTTGACGCAAAACTGTCCCCGTTGTCACCTGCAAGTGACGGCGGGGACAACTCATTTAACCGAAAGTTTTGCTGAATGTTTCTTTCAACATGACGAGGTTTAGCATTCGATAACGGACTATAGCGGCTGCGGCCTGCTACTCGATGAAGGGGCACTGACTACCAATTTAAACGGTACAGCGGGACACGATTTCTCAAAGCACAGGCTTAGAGTTGCAAGTGGTCGGGAGGTTCTCGCTTCAAAACTTTTCAAGGGGTGCACGCACTTTAAACTTCACCTGCGTTGCCTGTCAAGAGTTATTTTTTATCAACATTCAAGTTACATTTAGCTGCTATATTTTATGCAAACCGCGCTCCTATAACCGAACCGCAACAATAATTTCCCACCCTAACTTTCCCCTGAACAGGCTGTGCCGACGCCTCTTCGCGTCGCTTCGACAAGGCTGCGGGTCGTCGCCGATTGAGCGTGATGTTAACTATCGGCGGAGATGTTTTTCCGGTCGCCCGCCGTTTCTGTGTTAGGCTTTAAATGTGATGCGAGAGGAGCAGCAGGCACAGGCAAAACCGGGCGTTTCGTTGCGACGCAGGTTGTGGTGGCTCATCGCCGGTCGTTTCATTTTGGCTCTGGCGCTTTTCGGTCTGAGCCTGCTGTTGGGACGAAACGGCGCGGCGAGCGGCGCGGGGCTTGATTCGCTCGACAGCACGCTTGTCTTCGGACTGCTCGCGCTCCTGCTCTCCGCGCTTTACGCAGCGGTCTTGCGCTTCTCGAAGGCGGGGTTGCAGTTGCAGGCCGGAGCGCAGATCTTCTGCGACGTGATGCTCGTCACGTGGCTCACAGGGATGCGCGGCGATCTGCATTCGCCCTATGTCGCGCTCTACATCGTGATCATTTCCGTGGCGGGCATCTTTCTCGGCGTGCGCGGCGCGCTCGTCACTTCCGTCGCTTGCGCCGTCTGCTACACGTTCGTCGTGTTTGCGGTCGCGTTCGGTTGGCTGGAGGTGAACGCGGGCGATGTCACCTCGGCCTCCGTGCCGGAAGTGATCGGCAACGTCGGGCTGCACGACATCGCGTTCTTCGTCGTCGGGCTGCTCGCCTCGCGTCTGGCCGAGCGACAGGCGCACTCCGATGTGCAACTCATCGAAGCCAAGCACGCGCTCGCAGACCTGCGCGCGCTCCACGAACGCATCGTCGAATCGATCCGTTCCGGCCTCGTCACGACCGACCTCAACGGACTCATCTACACCTTCAACGCCGCCGCCGAAGAGATCACCGGCTACACTGCGGAAGCGTTGCGCGGGCAGGACGTTTCGATCCTTTTCGGCGCGCTCAAGGTTAAGATCGAGGAGTCTCTGCGTGCGGCGGCGGAGAGCACGGCCAGCCCGCGCTACGAAGCCGATTGTCTCACCGCAGAAGGCTTGCGCCTGCGCCTCGGCTACAGCATCTTCCCGCTCTTCGGCGAGACGGGCGCACGCACCGGCCTCGTCATCACGTTTCAGGATTTGACGCAGGTGCGCGCGCTCGAAGAGACTTCGCGGCGGCAAGACCGGCTCGCCGCTGTGGGGCGCGTCGCCGCCGGGATCGCGCACGAGATACGCAACCCGCTCGCGGCCATGCGCGGCTCGATTCAAGTCTTGCGCTCCGAGATGGACGGCGACGCCGCGCAAGCCGAACTCATGGAGATCGTCCTGCGCGAATCCGACCGGCTCAACCACATCATCACGGACTTTCTCACCTACGCGCGCCCACGCCCCGTCTCGCTCGCCGACACGGATTTGCGCGAACCCCTGCGCGAAACTTTCACGCTCCTGCGCCACAGCCCGGAGACGCGCGACGGCCACATCATCGAAGAGGATTTTCCCGACACGCCTGTGCGCGCGCAGGCCGACGCGGCGGGCTTGCGTCAGGTCTTCTGGAATCTCTCGCGCAACGCGCTCTCGGCCATGCCCGAAGGCGGCAAGTTGCGCGTCGAACTCCATCCGACCAATTATGAGCGCGTCCGTATCACGTTCACCGACACGGGCGCAGGCATGTCGCCCGAACAGGTCGAAAGATTATTCGAACCCTTCTCCTCTTCGACCACCGGCGGCACGGGACTCGGCCTCTCGATTGTTTATCAAATCATCCGCGATCATGGTGGTACAATAAACGTCCGCAGCCGCGAAGGGCATGGAACGACGATCATCATCGAGTTACCTGAGAATCGGAAGTGATGAGTGATAAGTCTCGGAAGTGATGAGTGATGAGTAATGAGTGATGAGTCAAAGACAAGGTTGTTGTTTTGACTCATCACTCATCACTCATCACTCATCACTCATCATTTGAGTTATGGCTAACATCTTAATCGTTGACGATGAACAGGGCATGCGGCAGTTGTTGTCGCTCGTGTTCGGGCGCGCAGGCCATGCGGTGCACGCGGCGGAGAACGGGCGGCGCGCCGTCGAGTTGTTGCGTGAGAGTCCGGCTGACCTGATCGTCTCGGACGTGAGGATGCCGGACATGGGCGGCATCGATCTATTGCGCGCGGCGCGCGAGCTTGCGCCCGATGTCGCGGTCGTGATGATGACGGCCTTTGCCACCGTCGAGACGGCGCGCGAGGCGTTCAAACTCGGCGCGGACGATTTCATCCAGAAGCCTTTCGACGTTGACGAGTTGAAGTTGATCGTCGAGAAGGCTCTGGAGTTGCGCCAGCTCAAGCAGGAGATACAGGGCTGGCGCAAGACGCAGAGCGAGCGCGGGCGGCTCGATCAGATCATCGGTCGCTCACCCCGGATGCAGGCCGTCTATCAAATGATCGAGACGGTGGCCGCCGTGCAATCCACCATCCTGATCACGGGCGAATCGGGCACGGGCAAGGAACTCGTCGCACGCGCCGTCCATAACCTCTCGCCCCGCGAGGACAAGCCCTTCGTGTCGATCAACTGCGGCGCGTTCACCGAGACGCTGCTCGAATCCGAACTCTTCGGCTACGTGCGCGGCGCGTTCACGGGCGCGACCGCAAACCGCAAGGGTCTGTTTGAAGCGGCAGATCGCGGCACGATCTTTCTCGACGAGATCGGCGAGATGTCGGCGGCGATGCAGGTGAAGTTGCTGCGCGTGCTGCAAGAGCGCAAGGTGCGCCCCGTGGGCGGGCATGAAGAGTTGAGCGTAGACGCGCGCGTGATCGCGGCGACGAACCGTGATCTTCCGGCGATGGTCAAGGCGGGAACTTTTCGTGAAGACCTCTTCTATCGCGTCTCGGTCATCCCGATAGAGTTGCCGCCGCTGCGCGAGAAGCGCGAGGACATACGCGAACTCGTGATGCACTTCGCGGAGAAATATTCCGCGCAGGCCGGTCGGAATCTAACCGTCTCGGAGGGAGCGATGGAGTTGCTCGAACGCTATTCATGGCCGGGCAACGTGCGCGAACTCGAACACACCATCGAGCGCGCCGTCGCACTCGAACGCACAGACCAGATTCAGCCCGAACGTCTCCCCGAACAGATCACCAACTACAACCCGGCACGCGTCGCCGATGCGTTCGACCTGCCCGAAGACGGCCTCAACCTCACGGCGCATCTCGATCAGTTAGAGAAGACTTACCTGCTCGAAGCCCTGCGCCGCACCGGCGGCAACCAGACACGCGCCGCCGAACTGCTCCAACTCTCCGTACGCTCGCTGCGACACCTTCTAGACAAGCACGGCATCCGCAATCTCACCGCCCAAATTCGCAACGACGCCGCACGCGGCGCGCACGAATAAGGCCAGAGGAAAGAGGAAGAGGAAAGGCTGAGGGGTATAAGGGTAAAGGTAAAAGCAGAGCGGCGATGCGGCGCGTCTGCTCTCTCCTCTGCCCTTTACCCCTTAGTCTTTCCCGTTTCTCTTCGCTGGCATGCTCATTGCTCAAGCGTCGGTGAGATTGACTGAAAGGTCAGTCAATTTGATGACGCGAGGTTGAAACGGCAAACTGATGAAGGCTTTCTCTCCAGAAAAAAGTCAAAGAGGCTTCTCGCTCATAGAGCTTTTGATCGTCGTCGCGGTCATCGGCATCATCTCCGCCATCGCCGTCCCTCATTTCGTGAATTCGCGACAGGCCGCCCATAACGCCAGCGCGTTCAGTTCGCTGCGGCTCGTTCACATGGCTCAAATCTCCTACCGGATGCGCCATCCTCAGTATGGCGACCTCAACGCGCTCCGCAACGCAAATATGATTGACGATCCGCTGCTCGCAAACGGAGCGCGCAGCAATTACACCTTCGTTATCAATGCCGCGACCATCACTCCCAGCTTTTACGAAGCGACGGCGACCCCGGCTGTCGCGCCCTGGCAGTACTACTATCTCGATGTTTCGGGAGTCATTCGCAGGGAGGTCGGAAGAGCGGCGGACATCACGAGTTCGCCGATCAACTATTGATGGTGCGACTGCCGCGCAGGCCGTCGCTTATCTCCCGCTCTCTCACCTGCTCTCGCCCGCACGAGTCCTGATCTTATCTCTCCCCGGACAAATTGATCAGCCGGACGCCATCCGAAACTGCACGGATGCGCCGGACGAAACTGCGCGGATGTCTCGCACATCCGCCGCACCTTCTTTTGACAAAATCCGTCACATTCATCTGACGCGTTTTGTTAATCGTTCCTTGACGCCTCGCTTCCCGGCCAGCCCTTCAACCGTCTCCACACGAAAAAGCCGCGATTCTTAAGCCTGTTTGCGCCGGGCGCGCGGGCGCGGCACATGTGGCATGACTCTTGTTAACTCAGAAGTTCAGCACGGCGAGTAGCCTACATAGATGGCAACCGTTGGCGCGTGAACTTAAAAACAACCGATTCCCTTTGCCATAAGGAGCAAACTAAGAAATGCAACAGAACAAAGGCCAACGAGGCTTCTCACTCATCGAACTCCTCATCGTCGTCGCGATCATCGGCATCATCGCCGCCATCGCCATCCCCAACCTGCTCGCCTCCAAGCGTTCCGCTAATGAAGGCTCC
>DASWNS010000340.1:0-11389 GCA_036399115.1 Pyrinomonadaceae bacterium
ATTTGAAACAGTGACAAGTGACGAGCGACAAGTGACAAGTTGAATACCAAAAACTTGTTCTAACCTGTCACTGGTCACTGGTCACTCGTGGCTGCTCCATTATACCGGATTGAGAATGACGATGTCGGCGCGGGTGCGTGCGTCTTCGAGGAAGGCGTCGGTGTCGGATTCGATCTTGTTCTCGGTGAGCGTGCGTTCGATCTCGGGCGTGGCCTGTTCGAGCGTGGGCACGATGCGTCCGGGTGAGGCGCGGCGGTGGCGCGGGACGAACACGTCGCGGTAATAGTCTGCGATCTCCTGCGTGGAGATGATGGTGAAGGAACGGAAGCGGAAGTTGAGATAGTTTTCGATCTCGACGCGCTGGCGGACGATCTCGCGCAAGCCTTCGCCCGTGAGGCCGACGCGCGCGAGCCGTTCGTAAAAGGCTGCCTGCGAAGGAAAGCGTTTGACGAGATCGTTGGTCGCCTTGTCCACGTCGGCATCGGAGGGGGTGATGGTCGGGAGTTTTCCGGCCTCCTGCGAGATGAGGCGTTGATCGATGAGGAGATTGAGGACGCGCTGCAAATCTTCGGAGCGCGGAGAGTCAATCGGCGTATCGGGTTGCAAGGCCAACTGCCAGAGCAGGTCTGTGTAGGTGATCAACTCGCGGTTATTGATCGTCGCCACCCAGCGGTCAACCACCTCCTGCGCCGAAGCGGGCGGAGTTAAAAGGGTAGAAGGTACGGGATACAGGGCAAGGGAGAGCAGAAGGACGCGCGCGCTCCTGCCGAACCTTCTCATCAAATCTCGTCTCTTCATCATCGCCTCTCCCCTTTTCCCCTTCCCCTTATAACTTAAAACGCCTGCCCGAAGCGGAAGTGTAGTTGCGCGCGGCGCGGACGGATGATGGCGGGGATGCCGTTGGCCTGCGGCAGTTCGAACTCCGGCGGGTTGAGCAGGAACCCATAATCGACACCGAGCGCGCCGACGGGCGTGCGCAGGCGCAGGCCGAGGCCGACCGTGTGCGTCCATTCGACGCGCAGGTTACGCATGTTCAAGCTCTCGTCGGGGCGGCGGTCGTTGCGCCCGAAGATGTCGCCGATGCGGCGGAAGACGTTGCCGCCATCGTAGAAGGGCACGATCTGAAAACTCTTCGTCAAAGGCACGCGCGCTTCGAGATTGACAACCGCCATCGCGTTGCCGCCGATGGGCACGGTGAAGGGGTTGAGCGTGACGGGGTCGCCGCTGGTGTTGCGGAAGACGCCGCCCACGCAGGTGTTGCCGCTGTTGGTCTGCGTGTCGAGGGTCGTCCCGGTCGGGCAGACGGAGAGGCGTGGTCCGGCCTCTTCGAAGCCGAAGCCGCGCAGGGTGGTCGAGCCGCCGGTGAAGAACCTCTCGCTGATGGGGAGCGTGAGGTCAACGTCGTCGATACGACCGTCGCCGTTGCGGTCGGTCGGGTTGAAGAGTTGGGCGATGCCGAGATTGACGTTGACGGCGAAGACCGTGCCGCGCACGCTCTGCGTCAAGCCGCCGAGCAGGCCAGCCGGACGATCCGTGACGAGCGAGGTGTCCGGACCGCCGCCGAAACGGAAATAGCGTCGATAGGTGGCGAGCAGCTTGGTGAAAGAGAGATTGCCGCCGAGTTGCTTGATCGCCACGGCGTAGTCAACCGTCAGGAACTCGCCGCGCGAAGGGTCGAACTGGCGGTCGCGCGTGTCGCGTGTGAAGGTTGCGCCGAAGCGCGAGAGGCGCACGGCGCGGTCGGGGCGCAGGATGGGCGCGACGAGCAGGCTCTGAATGTTTAAGAGGCGCACGTCCTCGTAGTTGTAGCGCAGGAAAAGGATGGTGCGCGAACGCTGCTGGATGACGCGCTGCGTCTCGATGTTGAAGGTGAAACGATTGATGGTCGGTTCGCCCACCTGCTGGCCGAATTCGTCGATGGGATTGCCCTCTTCGTTGAGCCGCTGCACGATGCCGAAGTTGCCTCGATCAATCGTCGAACGGAAGAAGCGCGTGACGTTGATGTCGCGCTGGTATTGCGCGGAGACGGTGAGGGGCGAGAATCTCTGCCGCCCGTAGGTGCGAAAACGCGGATCGAAATATTCGAGGCGGAAGAGTTGCTGGCGACGGCTGGCGCGCGTGCGCAGCGCGCCCTGACGCAGGCCGCCGAAGAGGTTGTTGTTGCGCAGTTCGAAGAGTCCGAGAGGTCCACTGTCGGTCGAGTAGCCGCCGCCGTAATCCATGCGGCGCGGTTTGTTCTCTTCGAGGTCGATGATCACGTCGCGGCGGCGGAAGCCTGCCGCCGTCTCGCCCGCTGCTTCGGTGCGGATGATCACCTGACGAAAAGCGTTCGTCTCGTAGAGCACGCGCTCGGCTTCGGCGAGACGGTCGGAGCGCAAGACCTCGCCTTCCCTGAGCGGGATGGCTTCGAGGATGGCGTCGCGTTTGGTGCGCATGCGCGCGTCGGGCGTGGAGCCTTCGTTGCCGTTGATGATGATGCGGTTGATGAAGACCTTGCCGCCTTCGGTGATGTTATAGACGAGACGCACCTGCTCGTCGTCGCCGCGCTTCGGGAGTTCGACGATGTCCACGCGCACTTCGGCGTCGATGTAGCCGTTGCGCGCGTAGAGATTGCGTATGCGTTCGCCGTCGGCGCGGGCGAGCGTGCGCGCGAACGCAGCTTCGACGATGGTGCAGGGTTCGCTGCGGAAGTTGGCGGCGCGACACGGCTCCTGGCGCAGACGCTCGGTGGTGTACAACTGGTTGCCGCGCATCTCGATGCCCGCCACGCGCGTCAGCGGTCCTTCGGTGACGGCGAACGTGATGATCAAATCCTCGCTATCAATCGCCACGCCCTGCCGGACTTCGACGTTCGCTCTGCGATAACCCAGATCGCGCAGGCGTGCCTCTACCGTTCTTTGATCGCGCTGCAACAATTCGACGCTCGTATAGCCGCGCCGCGAGCCGAGGAAAGGGATGATGCCGAGGATGCCGCTCGCCGGTTCGGAACGAAGTTCGGGGGCGAGGTCGTCGTAGGTCAACTTCTCCGTGCCTTCGATGCGAATCTCCGAGAGCCGGAAGCGACGCCCGCGCTCGACCGTGTAATTGATGTTGACGGTGCGACCGCTCAACTCGCGCGCGTTCAAATTGTCGCACGCGCCGGTCAAGACGAGCGGGTCAACGTTGGCCTGCGCGAGCGGGTCGGACGTGATGATGTTCCCGTTAACCGTCGCCGCCGTCGTTGTCGCAGGGGCGGGGTTCACGCCCGTCGTGCCGGTCGTCGTGGCGGGAGTTACGGTGTTCGGGTTAGCGTTCGCTGGCGGCGCGGCGGCGGTCGGGTTTGGCGTGGGGTTCGGGTTCGCGCCTGTGTTCGTCGCGGTCGCGGGGTCAGTTGTCGTCGTTGTCGTCGGGGCGGGCGGCGCGGGACGGTCTACGGCGCAGGTGGCGATCACGTCGGCGAAGAAGAAGCCCTGCTCTTGGAGGTGGTTTTCCAGTCGCCGCGCGCCCTCTGTGATGGCCGCCTGATCGATGCTGCCCTCGCGCACGACGGGCAACAGCTCTTGCCTCCGCTTGTCGCTCACCTCGAAGCCCGTCACCTCCACCTGCACGCGGGGGCCGATGCCGCCCGTCAGGTTCACGGTGATGGTGTTGCGCGCCGAATCAATGACCGTCTGCGGGTCGCCGAGTTGGGGCGCGAGATAGCCCATCTCCATGATCGCGCGGCGGATGCGCCCGATGTCTTCGCCAAGCGCGCTGCGCGTGAAGGGGGCTGACGGCGCGAGTTTGAGCGTGGGGCGGACGGTCGAATCGTTGAAGCCGTTCACGTCGATGTTGAAGGCTTCGACGCGCGCCTGCTCGCCGGGAGTGACCGTGTAGGAGACGATTGCGCCCGTGCCTGCCGCGTCGAGCGTGCGCGTGAAACTCACGTCGGCGCGGAAGAAGCCACGGTCGCGCAGGTAAACCTGTATGGCGTCGGCTCCGGCACGAAGCGATTGATCGGAGACGCGTGCGCCGGGGTCGAGCAGGTTGAGGCGTGCGCGCAACTCGTCGGCGGTAATGGGCGCACCCTCCGGCAACGCGCCCACAAGGTCGAGCCGCACGTCCGTCACGCGTATCTGCGGGCGCACGAAGAAGCGCAGCGCGACGGGCACCGTCGCGCCGCCAAGCCCCGCCGCGCTTCTCACCTCGGACGCTTCGACGCGCACGTTCTCCACGCGCCCCGAATCGAACAACGCCTGCAAAGACTCGCGCACGCGCACGGCGGAGAAAGGCGTGTTCGGCGCAACCGTGAGCAGGGTGCGCAATTCGGCCTCGGCTGTCGCGTTGCGCTGCGCCCCCTCGAAAACCACTTCCACGGAGGCGATGCTGCGCCCCTCGTAGCGGCTCAAGTCCGCCACGCTTTCCATGCGGGCGACAGCAGCAGCAGCAGTAGCGACAGCAGTAGCGGCGGGCGCACCGTTCACGGGCGCGCCGCACGCGACGAGCAGAAGAAAGACGAGGATGAAACGACGAGAAAGCACCTTGTTTGTTCTTTGTCAGCAGTCAACGATCAGTTTTCAGAACCGCTTTCTGAAGCGAATCTCAAAACTGAAATTGTCGCGCGCCGAACGCAGCGTGTTGGTCGCGCCCTGTTCGTACTGCGCGATGAACGAGAGCCGGTCGGAGACGCGGTATTCAAGCGCGAGCACTTGATTTTGATCCGTCGTCACGTTGGTCGAATACGTGAGACTCAGGTTGCGATTGATCTGTCGCCCGACCGTGAGCCGCGCCGTCGGACTCGCGCCGCCGCGACCCGCGATGAGCGGATCGATCTCGAAGCGGTTGAGGCCGAACAGCCGGTCGGTCGCTTTTTGCACGGGGTTGTTGATGAGCGTGTCGGTCAACAAACTCGTGGCCGTGCCGAAGCCTGTCTGCGCGAGCGTCGCACCGCCCTCTTCGCTGCGGTTCAGGTCGCCCGTCGTGATCAGCGCGACGACATCCGACTGCGGGAGCGCGGGGTCGCTTCTCACCACGGCGGTCGGCGAAGAGAGAGGCCCCGTTAAGCCGACGATGACGCGATAGCCTTTGATCTCGGCCTCGGCCTGAATGTTGAGAATCGGGTCGGCATCGGCGCGCGCGGGCAGATCAATGTAGGCGCGCGTCAACTCGTAACGGTCGTTGCGGAAATTGAGCGTGCCGCGCGCCACCGTGATACGCCCGCCGATGATCGGCTCTTCGACCGAGCCGCGCACATGCAGGTTGACCGAGCCGACGAGGTCGGCCAGATTGTTGCGCACGACGAGCGCGTCGCGCCCTTCGACGCGCAGGTCCAGCCGGAGGTTCGCCCCGAAGCCGCCCTCGCCGCCCTCGCCGCCGCTCTCGCTGATCGTGGCTTCGCGGCGGCCATTGATGAAGTCTGCGAGTTCGATGTCTTCCGTGTACTCGGCGCGACGCAGATTGACGAGGCCGGAGAGAGAGAGCAACTGCGCCTGCGCACGGCCTTGCAGGATGAGGTTGGCGTCGGCGGTGGCGCGTATGTCCTGCGGCAACGGCACGGTGAGATTCTCGCCGCGCACGTTGAAGCGGAAATCGGTCGGGGTGAACCCGACGAGGAGCGCGCCGCCGGAGACGTTCACACGACCGCCGCCGAGCGTGCCCGTCAGAGAATCTATCTGCGCGCGGTCGGCTGTAAAGCGCACGCTGCCCTGTATGTTCTGCACGGTCAGTCGTTGTTCGGTGAGCAGCGTCGAGAAGGACGCGCCCGCCACCGAGGCCGTGCCCGTCAGGCGCGGGTCTTCAAACGTTCCGCCGACGCGCACTTCGAGGCGCGACGTGCCCGCGAGGAAGATGTCCGGCGAGATGCCGTTCAGCACACGCAGGTTGAGTTCGCCGTTAATCGTGAAATTCTGTCGCCCGCCCGCGCCGAGCGCAGCCGAGCCGCCGAAGACGACGTTTGTGCCCGGCCCCGTAAACTGCGTCCGGTCGAAGACGATCTCGTTCGGCGAAAACTGCACGATGAGCGGATCGGCGGCGACGAGTTGCACGTCTGCGATCTGGAAGACGAGTTGGGAGAACTGCGCCGTGCCGCGCAAGCCGTTTAAGGAGAAGGCGCGTTCGCCCTCCTCGTTTTCGCCGAAGAGTTTGCCTGCCGCGCGCAGCGTGCCCGTCGCGCGTCCCGTCACGCGTACGTTCGAGTTCGGCATGAGCGTGGCGAAGAGTTGGGTCAAATCCTGATTCGTCAAACTCGTCTCAATCGTCGTGTTCAAATCCTCGTTGCTCAAGTCGACGACCGCGTTGACAACTTGCGGTTGACCGAGGATGCCGGTCGTCAATTGCAGATTGAACCTCTGATTTTCGGTGCGCCCGACGATGGCGAGCGTGCCTGCGCTCTGCCCGTTGATCATCACGTTGCGCCCTTCGCCGTTGATCTGCACGTCGAAGGTGCGCGGGTCGGCGAAGTTGCCTCTGGCCGTCGCGGTGAAGTCGGCCATGCCGGAGACGGGCGGAGCCGCGCCGCCCGAAAGCCCCGCGAGCGCGGCGAGATTCACGCCCGAACCCTGCGCTTGCAGATCGAAGATTTGCGTCTCGGTGTCAACCGTGCCTTTGGCCGTGATGCGCCCGGCGCGGAAACGCGCGTCGAGATTTTCGAGCGTGACGGTCGTGCCGCTGAAAGTCGCACGCGCCACGATCTCGTCGAAGGGTTCGCCGTTGATGCTGCCGGGACCGGAACGCACGTCCGCGCTGCCGCTCAAGGCGTTCGGGATGCCGCGCACGCTGACGCGCCCCGAAGTGGGTCCAACCGTAGCGAGTTGCGAACTGTACGCGCCCGCGCTCGAAGTCGGCAGCGCGGCGAGCAGACTTCCGATGTCGATGCGTTCGAGCGTCGCTTCGAGTGAGCCGTCGTTCGAGCCGTCGAGCGGGTAGTTGAGCGCGAACTGCGCGTTGCCGCCGTCACGCTGCGTCAGGCGTCCGTCGGGCACGCGCACGGCGTTCGGAGTGGATTCGATGGAGGCCGCGAGCGAGCCGAGATCGCGCCCGTTGACGAGAAGCGTGGCGAGCGAGGCGCGACCGTTGACGAGCGGCGCGTCGAGCGCGCCCCGGATCGTGCCGTTGAAATCGAGACGACCGGCGAGGCCGACGCCGTAGCTGGAGAGACTCTCTTCGAGCGCCGGGATCAAGTTCGAGGCGACGAGCACGCGCTGGAGTTCCGCTGCGTCGTTCGAGGCGAGATTGACGTTGAGATTCGAGTCGCCCCGGAAGGAGAACTGCCCCGAAGCCGTCAACTCGCTCGCGCCCGTGCGCAGGTTGGCGCGCTCCAACTGGAACTGCCCGCGATTGGCGACGAGCGCGAGTTCGCCCGTCAGCGGCGTGCGCCCGTTCGCGTCGTTGCCCGTCTCGCCCGTGAACTGCGTGTTGAGTGTGCCGCTCGCGGCCTCGAAGTTCGTCCCCGGCATCGAGAGATCGATTGTGCCCGTCGCCGCGCCCGCAATCGGCACGGCACGCCCGGTCAAAACGGCCAACAGGCCGCCGACATCCAGACCTTCAAACTGCGCATTGACGCGCGAGGTGCCGCTGCGCGCCGCCGTGCTGATGACGGCGTTGCCGCGTGCGCGACCGTTCAGGGCTTCGGCGGTGAAATTGTTGAGTTGGATTTCGCTGTTCGTCGCTACGACCGCGCTGCGCGCCGCGCCGAGCGCGATGTCGCCGAGCACGCCGCCGCCGAGACTCAAATCCGCGCTCGCGCGATAACGTCCCGAAGGTTCGAGCAGGAAGGTGGGGCGCGCGACGCGCACGTTGTCCGCGCGTCCCGGCGTCGCACCGTTTCTGAATGCGACCGTGCCGACGTTGATGTCGCCCGAAGAGCCTTCGACGCGCCCGCTGTCCTGAATGGCGAGCCGCACGCCCGCGATGTTGATCTGGCCGAGCGTTGCGCCCGCCGCCGCGATGCCGCGCACGACGACGCTGCGCGCCAGCACATTCGTCACGCCGTTACGCCCCTCGGCGGTGATGCCGCTCACGCTCGCGCCGTTGATGCGCGCGCCGCCCGTCGTGATCGTTCCGGCGTTGACCGACGAGGCCGAGCCGTTAAAAGTCTTTCCGTCCTCGGAGGCGTTGAAGCGCACGCCGGACGCCTGCGCGCCCGCCACCTGTGCGCCGGAGGTTCTGATATTGCCCGCCGCCAGGCGCGGGATGTTGCCGTTAATCTGACCGTCGCGGTATTCGGCTTCGGCGTCGCTCAGGATCAGGTTGGCGATGGAGGTTGCGCCGGAACGCGCGGCGGCGGCGCGGAGTTCGCCGAGGAAACGGAAGTCGCTGCCCGTGCCCATCACGCCGCCGCGAATCTGTATGAGGTTGAGCGTGAAGTTGCCCGCCGTGAGCATCTCGGCCACGGCGCGCCCTTGCGCTTCGTAGTTCTCGACGCCCTGCGCCGTGCCGCGCGCGGTGGCGTTCAAACCCTGCAAGCGAATGTTTCCGGCGGCGAGCGCATCCGATTGCACCTGCCCGTCAAGTTGAAACTTATCGCCCTCGCCCGAAACCGTGCCTTCAAACTTGCCCGCTCCGCGCAGGGGCGTCGCCGTCTGCAAGGTGTTCGAGATTTGCGTGAGATCAACCGTCGAATTGATCTTCAACTGGTAACGCAGATTGCGCCAGTCGTCCATCGTGCCTTCGAGGCGGGCTTCCGCCACGGGCGACTTGAGCGTCAACTCCTGTATCTCGGCGCGCATCTGGTTGACGCGGGCGCGGGCTTCGATGTCGATCTTATCTATCGGCTTGCCGTCGTAAGTGAAAGTGGAATCGGCGAGCGCGAGGTGGACGCGGTTCATGCGGCTCTCGGCGGGCGCGTTCGGATCGTCCGGCTCGATGGTGGCGCGCAAATTTCGCGCCTCGCCGGACAACTCGTGCCGCTCGTCGCCGTAATGCACGACGCCGTTGCGGAGTTCGATCCGCGCGGTCGAATAAGAGAAGTTGATGCGCTGGTTTTCGGCGGGCGGGGGGAGGCGTATGTTGCGAAAGTTCGACAGCCCCGCTTCGTCGAACTTGACCCACGCTTCGAGTCCCTCGATCTGCAAAGATTCGAGATTGATGTTGCGGCGCAGGTTGAGCGCGTACATGTCTTCGATGCGGATGGTGGCGACGATGCGGTCTACGTGGCCGAGTTTCTCGTTCGTCGTTCCGTCGTAGAGATCAAGCCCCAGCATCTCGACCGTGCGCGGCCCGAACTTCGTGTGAAACTCCCTGATCTCGGCGCGGATGTTGTATTCCTTGAGCGTGTTGACGATCTGCCGCGCGATCAGATCATCCACCCGCCCCGTGCGATAGAGCAGAAAGGCGATGATGACCAGCAGCACGATCCCTGCGACGACGGCGATGCCTGCGAACATCGCGTTGCGCCGGTTGATGTAACGACGCCAGCGGCGACGCTCGGCGGGCGTCGAGGCGGAGGCGGGCGCAGGTTCGTCGTCGCGCGCAAGCGGTTCTTCCGTTTGCGGCGTCTCAGATTCGTGTGTGTCAGGTGAAGACCCGGTGGAACGTTCGTCCCTGTCGTCAACAGGCATAGCTTTAGCGATGAAGTATGAACGCGGAACGATGAACTAAGAACCGATCTTTGTCAGTTGTCCGTCGGACATTGTTCAACCCCTTCCTTGATAACTTACGTATGAATCACAAAACAACGGACTGGTGGAGACGGACGAAGAACTATCTGGCATTCATCGTTCCGCGTTCATAGTCTCTTTTGCCGGCGAACCGAGCGGCACGTGGCCGACGACTTCGAGTTCGAAGCCTTCGAGCGCGGTCACTTTGGGGGGATGGTTCGATAGGAGCATGATGCGGCGCAGTCCCAACTCGTGCAGGATTTGCGCGCCGACGCCGTAATCACGGTTTGCGCCGTAGCCCGTCTCGATACTGGCCTCCTCGAAAGTGAGGTTGCGCTCGCGCATCAGGGCGTAGGTGTGAAGCTGGTGCAGGAGGTCGAGTCCGTGCTGTCTTTGTTTGAGGTAGAGCACGACGCCGCGCCCCTCGGCAGCGATCTTCTCAAGCGCGGTGTGCAACTGGAAATTCGTGTCGTCCATGAGCGAGCCGAACACGTCGCCCGTGATGTTCGCCGTGTGGACGCGCACGAGCACCGGCTCCTCCGTCTTGACTTCGCCCATCACCATTGCGAGATGCACTTCCGAGTTGATGACGTTCTCGAAAGCGACGGCCTGAAAGCGTCCGAAGACCGTGTTGATCTCGGCCTCTGCGGCGCGACGCACGAGCGTCTCTTTGCCCATGCGATAACGCACGAGGTCGGCCACGGAGATGATCTTCAGATCGTGCGTGCGGGCAAACTCGCGCAGTTCGGGCAGGCGCGACATCGTGCCGTCCGGGTTCATGATCTCGCAGATGACACCCGCCGGATAAAGCCCCGCGATGCGCGCCAGATCGACGCTCGCCTCCGTCTGACCGGGGCGCACGAGCACGCCGCCCTTGCGTGCGCGCAGCGGAAAGATGTGGCCGGGGCGTGCGAGATCGGAGGGCTTCGTTTTGGGATCGACGGCGGTGAGGATCGTTTTCGCACGGTCGGCGGCGGAGATGCCGGTGGTGACGCCTTTGCGCGCTTCGATGGAGACGGTAAAGGCCGTGCCGAGAAACGAAGTGTTGTCGGCGACCTGCATCGTGAGATGGAGTTCGTCGCAGCGTTCTTCGGTTAAGGGCATGCAGATCAGGCCGCGCGCGTGCGTCGCCATGAAGTTGATGATCTCGGGCGTGATCTTTTCGGCGGCGCAGACGAGGTCGCCTTCGTTCTCGCGGTCTTCGTCGTCCACGATGATGACCATACGGCCATCGCGAATGTCTGCGGCGGCTTCTTCAATGGAGGAAAAAGGCATTTCGATCTCTATTCTTCGACTGCATGGTTCGGGGAGTGGCGTGTACCGACGGTTATGGTAACCGAAAGCCAGCATTTTTGCGACTCACAATTCTGTTGCAAGCAGAATGCCCCACGCGAATCTTCGCGCAAGGCTCTCAGGAGAGGGTTGGGCGGCGGAGAGGGGATGCCGCAAGGCCGCGTCATTTAGAAGAAATTTCCGGCGGCAGGCGTTGCCTACCGGTAACCGAGATCGGCCAGTTTCTCTACAGTCAGCCCCGAAGTTTGCGCCGCCTCCGGCTGCCGCGCGCCCACCGTGAGGATGCGCTCGACGTACTTGGCGATGATGTCGGCCTCGATGTTGACCGCATCGCCGGAGCGCAGGTGCGAGAGATTCGTCATCGCCCACGTCTTCGGGATGACGGCGATCTCGAAATACTCATCCGCCAGCGCGGCCACCGTCAGACTAATTCCTTCGACCGAAACCGACCCCTTGAAGACCAGATAACGCGCCAGTTCCGGCGGGTAAGCAATGCGAATCGTCCAGGAGCCGCCGTGCTCCTCCGCCGAGAGAAAACGACC
>DASWNS010000341.1:0-3528 GCA_036399115.1 Pyrinomonadaceae bacterium
AAGATCGTATCAACAACGAGGTGAAAGAGTTTCGTCAGGCCGCAGACCGTTTCCGCAGCCGCGTGGGCGACAACGGCAACGACCGCAATCGTGGCTATCAGGAAGCGCAGTATCTCTTGCAGGCCGCCAACAACACCGAGCGCATGCTCTCGCGCCTGCGCGTCGATTCTCGCACTTACTCCGACTGGCGACAGATCAAACAAGACCTCCGCACCATCGCCAACGCCTACGGCCAGCGTTACGACGGCTACGACGACGACTACCGCAACGGCGGTTACGACCCGCGCAACAATCGCAACCGTGGCCGCGACCGCGACCGCAACGGGCGCGACGATAACTGGTGGCGTCAGTTGCCCAACATCATCGGTCGCCCGTAAGCGTCGAAGTCAGGTTAAACGAGCGAGGGGAGACAAGCGGGAAGTTTAAGTACAAGCGGGAAGTTTAAGTAAAAGTGAAGGCCGGTCTGGCATACCAGACCGGCCTTCACTTTTGCGTCTTTACTTTTAGCTTTTGTCTTACAATAGCCCGCATGTCCGAACGCTCCGACGATGCCGCTGCCCCTGCTGCCGATATTACCGACGCTGCCGATGTTACCGACGGCGCGGGCACGCTCTACATCGTCGCCACGCCCATCGGCAATCTGGAAGACATCACGCGGCGCGCGCTGCGCGTGCTCTCCGAAGTTGACACCATCGCCTGCGAAGACACGCGCCACACGCGCACGCTCCTCAACCATTTCGGTATCAAGACCAAGACCGTCAGCTATCACGAACACAACGAACACGAACGCACGGGCGAACTCGTCCGGCGTCTCGCGTCGGGCGCACACGTCGCGCTCGTCTCCGATGCGGGCACGCCCGCCATCAACGACCCCGGCTTCCGGCTCGTGCGCGCCGCCATCGAGCGCGGCCTCAACGTCGTCTCTGTGCCGGGCGCGACGGCCTTCGTCTCCGCGCTCGTCGCTTCCGGTCTGCCCACGGATGAATTCTACTTCGCGGGTTTTCTTCCTCCGCGCGGCCACGCGCGCCGTCTCCGGCTCGCCGCATTGCGCGCCATCCCGGCCACGCTCATCTTCTACGAAGCGCCGCACCGCATCCTCGATGCGCTCACGGACGCGCGCGAAATCCTCGGCGAACGCGAAGCCGCCGTCGCACGCGAACTCACCAAGCTCCACGAAGAGATCGCGCGCGGGCGTCTCACAGATTTAATCGCGCGCTTCTCCGGCGAACACGCCGCGCGCGGCGAGATGGTGCTTCTCATAGATCGCCACGTGATCGCAGAAGCCGCTGGCGCAGGCGCGCCGCAGACGCGAAACATCGCCGCGCTCGTCGCCGCGTTTGAAGCCGAAGGACTCGACCCGCGCGCCGCCCTCAAGCGCGCCGCACGCGAACTCGGCCTCAACCGCGACGAAGCCTATCGTCGCCTCGTCTCCGAACGCGCGCAGGCGAAGCAGGAATAAGTTTTTTGCCACACGTCAAAGCGGATCGAACAGAGGAGAGCGAAGATGCACGAAGAGAGAGATGAACCGGGCGAAACTTTCAACCAAGACCAGCAGGAGATGTTCCAGAACCCGGACACCTCGCCCGGCGAGACGCGCCCGCCCACGCCCGGCGCGCTCAACCCGCTGCCCCTCACGACGGATCAAGAAGACGACGACTCGGCGAAGGAACCATGATCCGCTGTTAACAAGCGCGTAGCTCGACGACTTGAGAGTTGGCTCCTCTAAAAGCGAAGGCCGCCCCGGCAGAAGAGGCGACCTTCGTGTGAGTTTGAATGATGAGACTTGAGCGTCGGCCTGCGTTTTGTTACTCGCTCTTTCCGCCAAAGAATTTCTTCACTAAAGCGGCGCGCTGAGAGCGCGCCGCCGCCGCTTACTTGAGCAATTTATCCAGCCAGAGATTCGCCAGTTTCTCCTGCACGGTGTTGGCGCGCAAGCGGTCGTTTAAGTTTTTGAAGTCGACGTGGTCGAGTAGCTGGTCTTGATTGAAGCTGGAGAAGACGAACGACTCCGCGCCCGTCTGCGGATCGACGTGTCGCTGCAAACACTGCGCGCAGACCTCTTTCATCATGCACTGCATCGGGCTGTTGATCGAGCCGACGCCCACGTGCGCCGGGTTGAAATGTTCCGCCAGCACGCCGTGTCGCGCCGTCTTCACCGCCGCCATCATCCTGTCCGACCCGATGGCGATGATGCGTTCCACTTCGCGCAACTCGAACATGGGCGCTCCCAATTCTCCTACGGCGTAAGCCTTCATCGCCTGCACGATGTTGCCGCGAAAGTGCCTGTCCTGCGGGCGGCGCGGCTCGATCTGCGCGCCCGTGTCCGTCGCCCAGATAATCTGATCGGTGGCCGCTTCGATCTCTTCGCGCTTGAAGAGGTCTTCGCCTTTTTTGTAGCCCGCGAAATAGACGACGCGACAGTTGTTCTCGCGCAAGGCACGCGCAATCGAGAAGAGCACCGCGTTGCCGAGTCCGCCGCCGGCGAGCAGTACGGTTTCGTCGGCAGGTATCTCCGTCGGCGTCCCCGTCGGACCCATCACGACCACCTGCTGCCCCGGCGCGAGCAGCGCGCACTGGCGCGACGACGCGCCCATCTCCAACACGATCAGGCTCAGCAGCCCTTCCGACTTGTCCACCCACGCGCCCGTCAACGCCAAGCCCTCCATCGTCAGCTTCGTGTCTCCGGCGACCCGCGCGTCCGTCTCATAATTTTGCAGCCGGTAGAACTGGCCGGGATGAAACTTCCTCGCCTGCATCGGCGCACGCACCACGACATCAACAATCGTCGGCGTCAAACGTTCGACCCTCACCACGCGCGCGATCAACTCATCATCCAACTTCGCAACGAGACGCGCGAACCGCGCCGCCCCGCGCTCCGGCTCAAACCCGTTCTCCGGCTCGCCTTCCCCTCCTCCGCCGACACGCTTCGACTCCCTCTCAAGCCCTTCCACACCCGCGCCGCTCTCATGCTCGACAGCAGCGATCTCATCCGCAAACAGCGCGCACACCTCCTCGTACCCGTACTTCGCAGAAGCCATCGCCTTGACGACGTTTCCGGCGTACACCGGATGATTGTCGCCGTAATAGGAGACAAACCTTCCCGCCTTTTCATACGAAGTGAAGAACCCGCGCTCGCCCTTTGCCGCCGGGACGAGGCGAAACTTGCCGTCGCCGTTGCTGCCCGCGTCTCCCCCGCGCTCAACCTTGTGCGGCGCGAAGAACTCGCCCCACTCGTCGAGTTTGAAAGTGCCCGGCTGCTCGCGTTCGTAGATCGTGTTCGGACTCGTCCCCGCCGCCACGCAGACCGTCCGCGCCGGAAGCCTCACACGCTCGCCCGAAGCCTTCCACTTTCGCGTCTCCGCATCCTGCCGCATGCGCTCGAACACGATGGCCGCCACCGCGCCGTGCTCATCTGCGACGGCCTCCGACGGACTCATGTTCTCTATGTAATCAATGCCCTCTTCGAGTGACTTCACCACCTCCTCGTGATTCAGACGATACGCGGGCGAATCCTGCAAGCGTTTGCGA
>DASWNS010000342.1:0-4934 GCA_036399115.1 Pyrinomonadaceae bacterium
GTCCTTGAAACCGTTCAGGACGAGCAGGCTGTCCGAAGGTTGTTCGAGGCCGATGGCGGCGTAGAGTTCGGCTTTCGACCCGGCTTCCAGTCCGAAGTCGTAGCGCGCGCCCTCGCGCAGGTACTCTTCGACGACGGCGCGCTGCTGGTTGACCTTCATCGGATAGACGCACATGTGCGTCCCCTGATAGTCGAACTCGCGGATGGCGTTGCGAAAGGCGCGCTGGAGTTTGCGCACCTGTGCGGTAACGAGTTGGGGGAAGCGCAAGAGGACGGGCGTGTTGATGCCGCGACGCTGGAGGTCATCGATGATCTCTTTCAGGTCGGCGGAAGATTTGGTGTCGGTGTCCGAAGGATGGACGACGAGATTGCCTTTGCGGTTGATGCCGAAGTAACCGGCTCCCCAGTTTTCGATGCCGTAGGTTTCGAGCGTCTGTTCAATAGCCGTGGTCAACTTCCGGTCTCCTGCCTCCCTGTGTGTTCGTGTGTGGGCATCAAGTGCGCGCCCGCTCAGTCTCACGCGCCGTCTGCGTAGGAACTTTCATGGTTGGAAAACTTAAGGTCGCAGAGTAACAGAAAAAAGGAAGGCGGACAATAACTATTTTTGGCGCAAAAACGCCCGCCCGCGCGCTTAACCCGTCGTCTCAGAGAGGTTTAGGAGACTCGCCGCCGCTCTGTTGAAAACCGTGTCACAAACTTTCTCGCGTGAAACCTTGACAGGCGTGCGTGCGTCTCTATAATCCGAACTTTTTTAAGCGTCGCTCTCAAGTAGTTTCATGACGCCCGCTTTGAAGCATTTGCCGAACTCTACAACAGCCGCCCGCACACACCGCAACCCGGCGGCCTGTCAGCCCCACACTCCCTACAACATTCAGGAGATTACATGGACGCAAAAACGGCCTTGAAGTATGCCGAAGAGCAAGGAGCGAAATTTCTCTCGCTCAGATTCACAGACCTCGTCGGTGCGTGGCACCATTTAACGTATCCCCTTCACCAACTCGACGAAGGCTCTTTCGAGGACGGCTTCGGCTTCGACGCTTCGAGTTTGCGCGGCTGGGCTTCGATTCACGAATCCGACATGCTGCTCGTGCCCGACCCCGTGCGCATGTGGATGGACCCGTTCGCGGAAGAACCCACGCTCTGTCTCATCGCCAACACGGTCGATCCGATCACGAAAGAGGGTTACGGGTTAGACCCGCGCTCCGTCGCACAGCGCGCCGAGAGCTACCTGCGTTTTACAGGGCTGGCCGATACGGTTTACTTTGGTCCCGAAGCGGAGTTCTTCATCTTCGACTCGGTGCGCTACAACAACGACCAGTTCTCCGCCGGTTACACCATCGAATCCGACGAAGGCCACTGGGCGACGGGGCGGGCTAATGACGAGACACACGGACCCAACCTCGGCTATCGCATCCGTCCCAAAGAGGGCTACGTCCCCGTCCCGCCGACGGACACTCTGAGCGATCTGCGCTCGGAGATCAGTCTGATTCTGGAGCGTTGCGGCATCACGGTCGAGTGTCATCACCATGAAGTCGCCACGGCGGGGCAATGCGAAATTGATTTTCGCTACGCGACGATGTTGGGGACGGCTGACAATTTGCAAATCTTCAAGTACGTCGTGCGCAACACGGCGCACCAGTACGGCAAGACCGCGACCTTCATGCCGAAGCCGCTCTACGGCGACAACGGTTCGGGCATGCACTGTCATCAATCGCTCTGGAAAGGCGAGAAGCCGCTCTTTGCGGGCGACGGCTACGCGGGACTCTCCGAGATGGCGCGCTTCTACATCGGCGGCCTCTTGAAACACGCGGCGGCCATCGTCGCCTTCGCCGCGCCGACCACGAACAGCTACAAGCGGCTCGTCCCCGGCTTCGAAGCTCCGGTTAATCTCGCTTACTCGGCGCGCAATCGTTCGGCGGCAATTCGCATCCCGATGTTCTCTACGAACCCGAAGTTGAAGCGTCTGGAGTTTCGTCCGCCCGACCCGTCCTGCAATCCTTATCTCGCTTTCTCGGCCATGCTCCTCGCCGGACTCGACGGCATCCAGAACCGCATCGATCCCGGTGAGCCGCTCGACAAGGACATCTACGATCTCAGTCCGGAGCAACTCAAAGACGTGCCGAGCTTGCCGGGTTCGCTCGACGAATCGCTGAACGCGCTCGAAGCCGACCACGACTTCCTGCTCAAAGGCGACGTGTTCACGCCGCAACTCATCGACCGCTGGATCACTTACAAACGCGACAACGAGATCACGCGCCTGCGCATGCGCCCGCACCCGCTCGAATTCTCGATGTACTACGACATCTAAACAGTGAGCAGAACGCAGGATGCGGAACGATGAACGAAAGCGAGAATCTTTCGTTCATCGTTCCGCATTCTCGTCTTTGCGTGCGACATCTGATACTGTGTCGGTTAAAGGTTCCGCGAAGGCAACACCCGACGGTCTACAAGGAGTCAAGATTTATGAGTGAAGAGATGCGAGAAGAGAGGCGCGAAGAAGTCGTCCAACCTGCGCCCGCCAAATCGAGTAACCTGCTTCAGCGCATCGGCCTCTATGCCGGGCTGATGCTCGTCGCCTTCCTCCTCGGCTTCGTCCCGATGTGGCTCAAGGCGCGCGAGAGCGGCAACAATCTCGCGGCGGCGGAGAGCAAACTCGGCCTTGCGCAGATGCAGAACAACCTTGCCTCGGCAGTCATCGACGCGCGGCGGGGGGATTACGAGCCTGCGCGCCAAGCGGCCAGCCAGTTCTATACTTCCCTACGGGCTGATCTCGACAAGGTCGATGGCTCCGGTTTCAACGAGGCGCAGCGAAATGCCGCGCAGGCGTTGTTTGCCGGACGCGACGAGATCATCACCCTGCTCGCCCGCAGCGACCCGGCTTCTGCCGACCGGCTCTCCGACGTGTATGCAGCTTATCGTAAGCTCGTGAGCGGCTGATCCGGCGTCACCTCTTCGCCCGCCGGTTCAAATAGTAATGCCATAACAGGCGCGCGGCGACGGCGCGATACGGTCGCCAACGCTCGGCGATAACTTCAAGTTCAAAAGCTCCGGGGCGCGCCGGGAGACGTTTCACCTCCTGCAACGCGATCATCAAGGCCAAGTCTCCGGCAGGCCACGCGTCCGGCCTTCTCAAGGCCATCAGGAGATAGATGTCCGCCGTCCACGCGCCGATTCCTTTCACACGCAACAACTCCGCTTTCACCGCCGCGTCATCCATCGCGCCGAACGCTTCGAGGTCGAGTTCGCCCTCCATAATTGAGCGTGCGAGGTGTCTGCCATAGGCGGTCTTCTGGCGACTAAAGCCCGCGCGTTTGAGTTCGGCGTCATCGAGTTTGAGGAAGCGTGCGGGCGTGAGCGGCGAGGCGAGCGCGCAGAGACGCTTGAAGGCGGCCTCGGCGGAAGCGAGCGAAACTTGTTGCTCTAAGATGATGTGGACGAGGGTGGGGAAACCCTGTGCGCGAAACCACTCGGGCGGCGTGCCGAACTCTGCGAGCACGCGCGCCATGTCTTCGTCGCTCGCGGCTAAAGTTCGCAGCCCTTCGGCGTAAGACTTCCGGTTTAAAATCCTCTGCTTGATTTTACCTCGCAGCGCGCCAGCCTTTCTTTACCCGTCAGCCTTTCTTTACGCGTCAGCCTTTCTTTAACAGTGAAATCTGGCCGCCGTGATAGAGGTCGTGCTGCGCCGTGCCGTGCAGCGTCACGTAGCAAGACACGCCGCCGCCCGTCTCGCGGCTGCTCTCCGTGATGAGCACATCTTCCAGACGCGCTTCATCAAGCCCGCGCACCGCTGCCAGCAAAGCATCGTGCCGCGACTTCAAACGCGCCAGCGTCGCCTGCCAACTCTCTTCGCTCGTGTCCGCCACCGGCGGCCAATCGCCCTCTTCCGGCAACCTCACGGCCTGACCTTCGAGCCGCTGATGCACAGTCCTTTTCCAACCGCTCACATGCGAGACGATCTCCCAGATGCTATGCGCCCGCGCGAGCGGACGCGCCGCCGCCTGCACGGCGTTGACGCCTTCCAGCGTTTCGAGCAGCGAAGGACCACACCACGCGTCGGCGTAGAAAGCGCGTTGCAGTTGATCCGCGAGCCGTTCGATCTCAGTCATGCTCCCCTCCCGGCGTCGCGCGCACCCTCATCCTCTTCTACGACACGATCCTCACGCTTGGCATCTTCCATCGCTTCCGGTTCCAGTTCCTCCGCGCTCTTGTTCAATTTAATGAAGACGCCCCACGCGGCCAACAACGCCGCTGCCGCGACGGCGATCATCGAGGCTTGCGGCAACTGCTCCGGCTTGTCGTGCAGAAATTGAAAGACCGCCACCAGCGATTCGATAGCGAGCGACACGATGACGACCACCAGAAAGCGCGACAGAAAACGGCGCACACGCGTCGGCGCACTCATCTGCGATGCCCTGATCACCTCTTCTTCGAGGATGGTCTGCCCCAGTTCGAGCGAGGCCACTGCGATGGTCAACAGCCCGACGCACTCCAGCACCGCATTAAACCGCTCCCTCAGCGGCAAACCCGAGTTGGGATTGATCCCCTCCCACAATTCGAGCAGGGCGAAGACGATTAAAGCGACGGCGCAGCAGAGAAACAACAGGATGATCAACGAATATCCCGCCGCGAATATTTTCCGAATGAGGTTCAACATCTCTCCTTAAAGAATACGATCGCTCTTTTCTAAATTGTGCCGGGCACATAGAAGCTGCACGTTTTCCGGCTTCAAGGATGTGCCGCCTTTCGAATACGGTAGTATGTGGTCAAAATGGAGTTCATCGGTTGCACTACACACAACGCACCTCCCGTTATCTCGCTTCCATACTTTGAGCTTTACGTTGGTCGGTATCATTCGCCGTCTGATGGGATTCATTGGGGTGGGAACCGTAAAATCTTCCTCACCTTCGACGGCGATCAACTTGAATTTGAAAACTG
>DASWNS010000343.1:0-6850 GCA_036399115.1 Pyrinomonadaceae bacterium
TGGGCGACTTGGTGCCCGCCGTGTCGCGCGGAAATGCCTGACCTCGTCAAGCTCCAGAGGGAGTACGGAAAAGACGGCCTGCAAATCATCGGCGTCACCTACCAGCCCGAGCAACGGGCGCACGTGCGGAAATTTACGCGAGGGCTGAAAGTTAACTATCCTATCGTGCTCGGAACACGCGAGACGAAGGCCAGCTTCAGCCGCGACGAGTCGCTGCCGCTGACAGTTATCATCGACCGTGAAGGAACGATTCGCGGCGCCATCGCGGGGATTCTTCTCCCCGAAGAGTTTAACCTACAAATCAAGCCGCTGTTACAACGGCGTGCATCAGAAAGAGAGACGAACCATGTTCAGAAGAATAAGTAGCTTTGCGGTCGCTTGCGCGATAGTACTGGCCTTCAGCCTGACGACGGCATTTGCCGACACCAAGACAACGACGATCCGCGTCACGGGCATGAAGTGCAACCAGTGCTCCTCCTCCGTCGCCAAGGCTCTCAAGGCCACTGCGGGCGTGCAGGAAGCCGAGGTCAGTTTTGAGAAGGGGCAAGTCGTGATCATCTATGACGACGAGAAAGTGTCTGAGGCGAAACTGCGCGAGGTTATTAACAGCACCGGCTTCAAAGTCGCCGAGTAACGGAAGCGAAGTAACAAACGCTGTACTTATAAGCCTGATAACTCAGCGTCGCTGACGCCGGGCTTGTGGCCGAGTAGACGTTCGACGGGACATCTGACTTCTACCTACAGTGCTGCCCGGAGCCCTGAACAATCACTCCGCACCGGAATATCTTGCACGAGTCAACTTAAACGCATTCTTCCCCGGCGACGCTTCGTTAGCCTCACCTCACTGTGTCTCAACTCAAGGTAACTTGTGCGAAGGCCAGCAGAGTCCGATAAGTATTACACAAATCATGTGGGCTTTGCCTAAAACTCCCTAAATCTTAGGCACTTACCGGGCAGGCGAGCTAGTCTTCGAGCAGGTATTTTAAGGAAGGGTAGGCGCGGGATGTTAGCCATCTTACACCCCGCGCCTTTCTACTATTCAAGCGGGCATGAGTCCACGCAGGTGGTGTATGTCTCGAAGCACCGCTGCCTTTGGCCTGGCGAACAACCGCTGGTGCAGTAGTAGGCGCAGTATTCGTATTGTGCCTGACACTGTTCTTCGCAGGTATAGGAAGCCCTGGCCTTTTCCAACGGAGAGGTAGATGAGAGGGCGGCGATTAGTACTGACAGGATTAAGAGTCGGCGTGCGAGTGGGCGTTTCTGCATAATGTTCTCCTTCGTTGTGAGTAGCGTAAGCCGTTGAGGTTGAGGGGTCGTAACGCAATAGGGAACGCGAGAACGATACGTCTGACAGAGTGGGGTGTCAACGATTAAAAGAGAGAAGAGCCGCGCAGCGAGAGCCGCGCAGCGATGGTTAGAGCTATCGTGGCTTTTATCGGCTGAGACTTCCCGCGCTCGGCTTGATAGAACTGCCTGAGGTTATCGGACGCTCGCTTGATGCTTTACCTATCTGCCGCTATTGTTCCGCCTTCATCGCTCTCTAAGACTCAAGTTCAACGTCGCCCTCGACGCTCCCGCTCAACTCACGATACAGCCACATCCGGGCGATACGCCAATCACGCATCACCGTCTTGTCCGAGACGCCGAGAGCTTCAGCCGTCTCCTCCACGCTGAGGCCGCCGAAGAAACGCATCTCCACCACGCGACTCTTCCGCACGTCAAACGCGGCGAGCCTCACGAGCGCCTCGTCGAGCGCGATCAACTCCGCCGCCACTTCTCCGGGAGCCATCCACGCTTCATCAAGCGACAGTTTGTGTACCAGACCTCCGCGCTTGACTGACGCGCGCGTGCGGGCGTGGTCTACGAGGACGTGTCTCATCAACTGCGCCGCCAGCCCGAAGAACTGCGCGCGGTTGTGCCAACTGACCCGCTGCTGGTCGATGAGGCGCAGATAAACTTCGTTGACGAGCGCCGTCGGTTGCAGAGTGTGTTCGGGACGCTCATGTCGCTCGACCACCGCACGCTTCGGCGCGCCCGGCACATACGTGCTCAGGCTCACTGCCGACGACACGGAGTTCGCACGCCACGACGAGTTGACGATCACGGTCAGCGGCGAGAACCAATCGCCGACCGTCAATGCCGATGCCGACCAGACGATTACCTTGCCAAACACCGCCGCTCTGAGCGGCACGACTACCGACGACGGCTGGCCTGAAGGTAGTCCCCTTACCGCCACTTGGAGCGTCGTGAGTAGCCCCGGCACGGTGGCGTTCAACAACCCGCATCAGGCTGCCACGACAGCCTCCTTCGGCGCGGCGGGCAACCGGCAGCGGCGCAGCAATCTGGACGGCGATAGGCACGGGCAGCACGCCTGTCAACGGTGGCCTGCTGGGAGTCTTCGACCCGACCCTTATGCTCAACGGCATCTATACGCTGCGGCTTGTCGCCACCGACGCAGCCAGCCAGACGGCGATCTCGTCAATCGTCGTGGTGGTGGACGGCCAGCGGCGGGTTCATTTCAACTTACTGCGTCCAACCCATGAAGCCGCATATCGTCACCATCTCGCTGCCGAACGATAAGGTCTACAAATTCGAGGCATATCTCGACGCCCCGTGCGCCCTCGTCGTCCCGCCGCGCGAGGCGACTATTGGTTTCAGACCGCTGCCCGGCACTAATGCGGCCTTAACTCCCGTGGTGCCCGTTTCTGACAGAGAAGCTCAACAGCTTTTTGGACGGCGACTTCTCGCAGGCGTCTCTGAACATCGAAGGGGCAGACCATCCGTCGAGTTGACGGATGGTCTGCCCCTCCCTCTCGATAACTACATCTACAGCTCTTTCTGGTTCTTACACGGTGAATCCAAACCGCCGGAGCATCAGCTCTACGATGTCACCTCCTATCGCTCATATTTATACGAAGCTTCCTTATTAAGGTGCGGTTAAACCAAGCCGTCTTACTGCCAGCGGAAAACTTTTAGTGCGACGATAAAACTCAAGACTGCCCACGCCAGCAGCACACAGAGAGGCGTCACATTGTCGGCCAGCGTCGTGCCCTCGTTCATCATGGCGCGCAGCGCATCGTTCAACGCGGTGAGCGGCAGAATTTTGATGAAGGGTTGGAGAAAGGCCGGAAACCGCTCCGAAGAAAAGAACGTTCCCGAGAGCAGCCACATCGGCATCATCACCATATTCATCAGGCCGGACACTCCTTCGAGAGTCGTGGCGCGTGAAGCCAGCAGCAGTCCGATGCCGGAAAACGCGAACGCGCCTGTGAGGAGCAGCAACACGATTGACGGAAACGAGCCCTGCACCCTGTAGCTAAACACCAACCTTGCAAAAATGATGACTGCCCCGACTTCCAACACCAGTAAGATCAGGCGTGAGAACACGAATGAGAGCAGATAGTGGGAACGGCTCATGGGCGTGGCGGCCAGACGCTTGAGCAGTTTCCGCATGCGCGCCGTCACGATGGCAAAGCCGACGCCCATCAGCCCGCTGCCCATTATATTAAGACCGAGCAGCCCCGGAATCAGAAAGTCAATATAACGCGCGCCCGTTTCGCTCACTCTCTCCTCGCCTGCCGAGGTTACGTCGCGGCGACCGAGAGCGCGCTGCAACGCGTCGTCAACCAGAAGGCGCGCCGTGCGGCTTTCAGGCCGCGCCGGGTCATAACGATAATTGAATGGCGCCTGCGCTGCTTGCTCCGTCAGACCGGGGACTTTCTCGTTCGCCGCTCCTGCATCAACCGGACGCACCACGAGCGTCACTTTACCGCTTCGTAGAGCGCGCGCCGCATCATCCTTTGAGAGTGAGACGACTTCGATCTCGCCGGAACGCGCGAGCGCAGTTGCCAGCTGAGACACCGGCTCGCCCGCCTTCTGTCTGTCGCTCTCAATCGCCACACGAATCTTTTCCGGCGCCGTATTACGAAAGGCGATGCCGAGCGCAAAGGCCAGAAGCACGGGAAATATGAAGACCCAGAAAACCGCTTCCGGCTCGCGCACAAATTCGCGCAGGCGCGCGCGTGTTAATTCAACGAGCGGGTCCAGCCGCACGTTCCTCTTTTCAGAGGATAGCGCGGCGGGCAGTTCGGCTCTCTCCCCGGACTCGCCCGTATCTACAGGTTCATTTTTCATCTTCTACATTCACGCGCTGGTCTGTCTGCCGCACGCCTTCATTTTTCGCGCAACATTCTGCCCGTCATACTGACAAAAACATCTTCGAGCGTCGCCTGATGCGTCGTCAGCGTCAGCAGTTCAGCCGACTCCCGTTCGATTGCGGCCAGCAACGCGGGCAACGCCGCGCTGATATCGGAGACGACGAGCGAACAGACGCCGCTCATCCGACGCACTGCACGCACGCCCGCCAGAGCCGACAGCGTTTCCTCTCTAATCTCACGGCTCGCGCTAAATTCGACGATCTGTTCCGCGCCGAGAGAAGCGACGAGTGCGGCAGGCGTGTCGAGCGCGATGATCTTTCCCTGATCCATGATGGCGACGCGGTCGCACAGACGCGCCGCTTCTTCCATGTAATGCGTGGTCAGAATAATTGTTCCGCCGCCCGCGCGAAACTGCTCGACGATATCCCAGAGTTTGAGCCGCGCCTGTGGGTCGAGTCCTGTCGTCGGCTCATCGAGAAAAAGAATGTCGGGATTGCCCGCCAGCGCGCACGCCAACGCAAGCCGCTGCTTTTGCCCTCCCGACAACTTCCCGACGCGCGCGTCGCGCTTCTTCTCCAGTTCCACCATCCTGATTAACTCCTCCACGCCGCGCCTGTCGTGGTAAAAACTGCGAAAGAGTTTGATAGTTTCTTCGACCGTCAGTTTTTCAGCCAACTTCGTCTCCTGAAGTTGGACGCCGAGACGTTGGCGCAAATCTCCGGCATGACGGTCGCCCCAGCGATAGCCGAGAACTTCGACCGTGCCGCCATCCGGTTTGATAAGCCCTTCAAGAATTTCAACCGTCGTGGTCTTGCCCGCGCCGTTAGGCCCCAGCAGACCGAAGCACTCGCCGACGCGCACTTCGAGGTCGAGGCCGTTAACCGCAGTCACCTCTCCATATCGTTTGCGCAACCCGACCGTGTGTAAAGCCAGCGGCACTTGCTTAAACACCCTCTGAGCGTCTGTCGTGACCGCGTTGTTTGAAATCCTCATGAATCTATTTTCCCACTCCAACCTCTCGCTTACTACTCTGGCGGATGCGAAACTTCATAACATCACTCTCCGACCCTCTTCCCTTCTCCAATGACAACGACTGTTCCCGACTATCTCCGAACATCAGAGTTTATTGACGTGTGGCGAGGATCAATGTAGAGTTTGCGGCTATGAATACGCCCAATGACTTGATTCCTCTCCGAGAAGCACGCCACCTGCTCGGCGTCAGCGATAATAAAGTAACTTCCCTCGTTAAAGCCGGACTACTCAAGACCTATACAGACCTGCTGGACAGGCGGAAGAAACTCGTGAGTCGAGCCGAGGTTGAGGGACTCAAGGTTCCGCGCGCGGAGGCCGCATGAAAACAATCGTACTGGCAAACGCTAAAGGAGGTACGGGGAAAACCACATGTGCCGTCAACCTTTCGGCCTGCCTCGCGCTGCACCACGGGAAACGAGTTCTCGGCATAGACCTCGATCCTCAAGGTAACTTCGGCATCAGCTACGGCGTAGACCCACGGCAGTTGACGCACACCGCCTACCACATGCTGACCGCCGAATCGCCGGACGTGCGCGAGTACGTCAGAGAGATCAAGCCGAACCTTCATCTGATACCAAACGCCATCGCGCCCGATCTGGAGAACCGGCTGGAGGCCAGTCACAACCGCGATTCCCTGCTCCGGCTCCGGCTTCGCCAGATCAAGAATCAGTACGATTACGTGATCATCGACACGCCTCCGGCGATGCGAACGGCCACCATGAACGCGATAGTCGCCGCCGACGAGGTGATCGTAGTCGTTGACTGCGGATTCTACGCGCTCTACGGTCTGACTGACTTAATGCGCCAGATAGCCCGCGTCTCTGATGCTTATGAGAAAGATCAAATAGTGATCCGGGGCTTGCTCAACATGTTCAATCGCGGGCAGAATCTGGATCGGGATGTCAAGAAGGAGGTTTCAGACTTCTTCGGCGGACTGATGATCCAGACCATTATCCATAAGAATGTGAAACTTGCCGAGGCCGCCTCTGCCAGCCAATCTATTATTGAGTTCGACTCAAGCGCGCCCGGAGCGTTCGACTTCATCAAACTAAGCAAGGAGTTGCTTGCCGAATATGAGCCAGAAGAAGAAAAGCGGTCTGCAACGCGGTCTAAGTGACATCGTAGAGAAACAAACCGCGCCGACACCCGACAAATCTCAACTTAGCCGGGGACTCATCGGTAAGTTCACGGAACCCAAGCCAACCCTGAGTACTCAGGGTACCAATAGTACCCCGCGTACCCTGAGTACCCACCCGGCTCCGATGCGCGACTTCCAGAAGGTCGCTAACTCCATCATGCGCGAGGCCGTGCCAGCCGGAGTGTTCAAGGGCAAGTGCAAGCAGATTTATGACTTTCTCTATTCAAAGACTCGTGGGGCGATTGTCCCGGCTCGGTCTGCAAAATTGACGCGGCAAGCTATCATGGAAGGTTCGCACGTCGGCTCGACAAAGACCCTCTTTCTCAATCTACGGCACCTGCGTACAGCCGGACTCGTCTCTTGGACGGAGTGCGAAGGCACGCATGGCGGAAACGAATACACGGTCTATCTGCCGGAGGAAGCCCTGAGTACCCTGAGTACTCAGGGTACTCTGAGTGCCCCTGGTTACAATCTACCCATGGTACCCAGCGTAGAAAGTACTATGGGTACTCAGGGTTTATCT
>DASWNS010000344.1:0-7713 GCA_036399115.1 Pyrinomonadaceae bacterium
CGTCGATTCCTACCTCGACGATCCCTTGTGCAAGGCCGTGCGCCGTGTGGTGGATGCGGGCGTGGTGGTCGTCGTCGCGGCGGGAAATCTGGGGAGCGTAGAAGGACAGAAGTATTACGGGCTGATCGAGTCGCCCGGCAACGAGCCTTCCGCGCTCACGGTCGGGGCTTCCAACACTCTCGGCACAGACTCACGCGCCGACGATGTCATGACCACCTACAGTTCGCGTGGTCCGACGCGCAGCTTCCGGACGGACGAGAACGGGGTCGCACACTACGATAACCTGATCAAGCCAGACCTCGTCGCTCCCGGCAACAAGTTAGTCTCCGCCGCAGGCGACGACAACTACTTCATCACCAACTATCCACATCTGAGCGTCTACAAGACGACCAAAGATGAGATCAGGATGATGTACCTGAGCGGCACCTCGATGGCGACGCCCATCGTCTCCGGCGCAGCCGCGCTCCTCTTGCAGGCCAACCCCCGGCTTACGCCGAACATGGTCAAGATGCTGCTCCAGTACACGGCGCAGCCGCTCGCCGGATTCAACATGTTCGAGCAGGGAGCCGGGCAAGTGAACATCGAGGGAGCCGTCCGGCTGGCGAGAATGATGCGCACAGACTTGATGCCCGACATCCCGCTCGGCGACCCGCTGCTGGCGACGAACATGCTGCCGAACCCCGCCACCACTCTCAGCGGCTACACCTTCCCGTGGGCGCAGGGGCTTATCATCGACCGCACCTACGCCACCGGGAGCGAACTCATCAGCCTCAATCAAGGGATTTACGGCAACGGCGTCCTGATCAGTAACGGCGTCCTGATCAGCAACGGCGTCCTCATCAGTAACGGCGTCTTGATCAGTAACGGCATCGTGCTCGGCGACCAGATACTGACGAGCAACGGCTACCCGCTCGGCAGCGGCGACTCCTTCTGCGCCACCACGTCGCTGCTCGCAGACACGGAGGGCACGAGTCAGGAAGGGCTGACGCTCGGCAACGGCGTGCTCTCAGACAACGGCGTCCTGATCAGCAACGGCGTGCTCATCAGTAACGGCATCACGACCAGTCTCTCTTACGTCTGGGCTGACACGAGCATTGCGGTCAACGGCGACCCGACGACCTGCATGAAGTAGCCGACGCTGCTGACGGGTCAACTGCGCGATCACTCTCACGCCTCGTTTCTAAAATCGAACTTCGTTAACCGCTGGGGGACACGGCACATGTTACGCAATACGGCATTAGCTGGAGCGAGTACACCATCCCTGTATGGTATGGAGAACGTTTCTCTGGCTGTCACTCCCCTCGACGACAGCCGCCGGGATGAAGTGCTGGCCTTTCTCAACCGGAAACCCACGCACACCTTTATGATGGTCGGCCTCATTCGTGACAACGGATTGGAGAGCACGCTCAACCGTGGCACGTTCTACGCCTGCCGCGACCCGCGCGGGATGCTGGCGGGCGTCGCTCTCATCGGCGAGATAACGATGATCGAGGCGCATACGGACGCTGCCCTGGAGACTCTGGCGCGGCGAACGCAGGGCGTCCCCAACATCTACATGATCATCGGAGAGCAGCGTCAGACACGCCTCTTCTGGGACTACTATGCGGAAGCCGGGCAGGAGATGCGTCTCTGCTGCCGCGAACTGTTGTTGGAGTTGCGCTACCCCGTCGAAGTTCACCCGCCCGTGCCCGGCCTGCGCCCCGCCACTCTGGCCGAAGTCGAACCGTTGATGAGCGTCCACGCGGAGATGGCGTTTGAGGAGAGCGGCGTCAACCCTCTCGAAGTTGACCCGGAAGGTTTCAGACGACGTTGTGCGCGCCGCATTGAGCAGGGGCGGACGTGGGTATACATCAAGCAGGGACGACTCATCTTCAAGGCCGATGTCATCTCCGAGACGCCGGAGATCATCTATCTTGAGGGCGTCTACGTGAGTCCGGAAGCGCGCGGTCAGGGCTACGGGGTGCGCTGCCTCTCCCAGTTGAGCCAGCACCTTCTCGCGCACGCCAAATCAATCTGCGTTCTCGTCAACGAGCGCAATCAGGCGGCGCAGGCGCTCTACCGCAAAGCCCGTTACAAACCGGACGGTATCTACGACACCGTCTTCCTCCACTAGACCTCCGCAGACGACGGCGCGCGCTCCCCCGCGCCGTCCCTCTCAAGCCTCAATGAAAGAAGTTGTGGGCAAGCAGAAATATGTACTGCCTTTCGCCGCGCTCATCAGCGCGTGCGGGGCGGCGGCCTGCATCCTCTCAGCCTACCGCTTACCCTTCGCCCGCTTCGATGCGGGTCTTCTCCTGTTAGCGTTGCTGACGATCCTTTTAGGCTCGCGGCTCACGATGCAGCTTCCGCGCGCGAAGGTGCACGTCACGGTTTGCGACACGCTCATTTTCATCATCCTGCTCCTTTACGGCGGCGAGGCGGCAGTCCTCATTGCGGCGATGGAAGCCTGCTACACCTCTTTCAGGTTCAGGTCGCAGGGGATCACCATCCGGCTCGACGGGGTATTATTCAACACGGCGTTGATGGCCTGCTCGACGTTCCTGTCGGCCTGGGCGCTCCGCTCCTGTCTGGGTTTCGACGCCGTCTCGTCGCAGGTTGATAACGGCACGCTCTTTACTGCCGTCTGCGTCATGGCGCTCGTGCAGTATGCCGCCAACTCTTCGCTCGCCGCGATCTATACCGCCTGCGAGACGAACCGGGGCATCTGGTCAACCTGGAACAATAAATATTTCCCGACCTCTCTGACCTATTTTGCCGGAGCGGCGACCGCGACCGGACTCGTCACCCTTAAAGGCTTGATCGGATTCTATGCCGTCATCGCCACGGCCACCGCCGTCACGATCATCTACCTCACGCTCCGCAGGTACATAGATGATCTGAAAGCCTCCGTCTCGCAGGCCGAGCAGGCGGAACATGCGCGCGCAGAGGTTGAACGCGCCCGCGCCGAGCAGGCCGAGCGGCACGTGGACGAACTCAGCCACTACATCGCCGAACTGAAACGGACGACCGACGAACTCCAGTCGAGCAAGGAACACTTCCGTCACGCCGCCTTTCACGACGCGTTGACGAACCTGCCCAACCGCGCCCTCTTCACAGACCACCTGAGACGCGCCATCGAGCAGACGAAGCGACAGCCCGGACACCATTTCGCGGTGCTCTTCATGGACCTCGACCGCTTCAAAAACATCAACGACAGTCTCGGCCACATCTACGGCGACCAACTGCTCGTCGCCATCGCCAAGCGGCTCAAGGGATGCCTCCGGCAAGTGGATGTCATCGCCCGCCTCGGCGGAGACGAGTTCGCCATCCTCCTCGACGGCTTCACAGACCCCAACGACGTGCTCCGCGTGGCGGAGAAAATTCAGCGGGTAATAACCGAGCCGCTGACGATAGATCGCAACGAAGCCTTCACTTCCGCCAGCATCGGGATCGCGCTCAGCAGCACCGGATACGAACGTCCGGAAGATGTGCTGCGCGATGCCGACACGGCCATGTACCGGGCTAAAGATGGAGGCAAAGCACGCCACGAGGTCTTCGATGAAGTGATGTACGCACGCGCCGTGTCGCTCCTGAATCTGGAGAACGACTTGCGCCGCGCCCTTGAGCGTCAGGAGTTTCAGGTCTACTACCAGCCCATCGTGACGCTCAAGACCGGCAGCCTCTGCGGCTTCGAGGCACTGGTGCGCTGGCAACACCCCACGCGCGGCATGATCTCGCCTGCGGAGTTCATCCCGCTCGCGGAGGAAACCGGCCTCATCATCCCGCTCGGACAATGGGTGCTCGAAGAGTCCTGTCGCCAGATGCGCGAATGGCAGGAGCAATCGTTTGCCAACCGGATGCTGACGGTGAGCGTCAACCTCTCCGGCAAACAGTTGTCGCGCGGCGACCTCTGCCAGCAGGTCAAGTCCATTCTGGAGAGAACCGGCTTCGACCCGCGTTCTCTGAAATTGGAGATCACCGAGAGCATGGTGATGGAGAACGCCGACCTCGCCATCATTATGCTCAAGCAACTGCACGAGCTTGGCATCCAACTGAGCATAGACGATTTCGGCACGGGCTATTCCAGCTTGAGTTATCTCCATCGCTTCCCCGTCAACAATCTGAAGATTGACAGGTCTTTCATTAGCCGGATGGGGTCTGGCGACGAGAACCTTGAGATTGTCCGCACCATCATCATGCTCGCACGCAATCTGGGCATGGAAGTGATCGCCGAAGGGATCGAGACTGAAGAACAACTGGCGCAACTCCGCGCGCTCTCCTGCGGCTTTGGTCAGGGCTACCTGTTTTCCGTGCCCCTGAACGCCGGGTCGGCCACTGCCCTGATACGGCAGGTCCAACAGCCTGTCGCTGCCTTATCTCCCACGGCGGACGCGCCCCATGAAGGCGACAGTAAATATCTCTCCAGCCCTCTCATCATGTGAGCGGGTTCTCTGGCGATGCACGGGCGGCCTTCGCCGGAGATGGTGATGGTCGCCGGGTGTGCCAGCCCTCTCGGTCGAGCTTTCTCACTCGCACTTAAATCGTGTGCAGAGTGCCGGACGAGAAGGCGAAAATTTAGCCTCCGCGACTCCTGAACGGCGATAGTCGCGGTTTCAATCTTGCCCGTCAGAAGTTAAGCTCAGGTCAAACTGTGCTTAACTTCATCACACCATTTATCTAATGGAGAGCGCGCAGGCGAGAAGTTCCGGACAGCAAAACTTTGTTCTTGACTTCTACCGGCAAGCAACTAGAATCAAAGTTGTGTTCAAGAAGGGACAGCGCAAATTCCTGCGAACCTTGAAGCACCGACGTTACCTTACCTCTCTCTAAATTCAGATCGAATCCCGCCGTCGCGAAAGTCAGACGGTGAAGTGTGGCGTGAGGTGAAAGCCTGTCGCGCCTCCGTCCGCAAACGGCAACGCCGTCACAGCCTGACTGCGACGCCGTTTCGTCCCGACGACTTCTTTGCGGCGTTACGATCTGGAAAACGAGAGGCGTTTCGCCGGTGTGCGTGATTACGCGTTAGTCGCAGCCCGGACGTTCGCCGTCTCTTTCCCGCATGCCCTTCGCGTGGAAGAAACGACGCCCGCCGGATGCCCGCAGAGCTTTTGAAACGTGCGCGGGCAGCCGGGTTTTACGTCACGATTTTGCGCCTGTTAAATCGGCGCGCCGCTCAGTCGAACCTCATCCCGACGCGGCGCGCTCATAAATCTCACCACCTATAAGGAGAAAATCTGATGACTTCTTCACGCCTCACCGGCAAGTTCGCCGGACTCTGTCTCGGTTTCTCAATCTTGTTGTTCTGTTTTGCAGCACCCGTCACACCCGTCGCCGCTTATACCAACAACGATAACTTCGCCAACGCGGAAACTATCACCGGTAACTCTGGAAGCCTGACCGTCTATAACGACTACGGGACTTTAGAGTCCGGCGAACCGTCCCACGCCGGGCAGTCTATCGGAGCCTCCATCTGGTACCAGTGGCAGGCCACGGCGAGCGGCAACGTGACCTTCGATACGGCGGGCAGCCACATGGATACCGTGATCGGCGTCTATACCGGCAGCAGCGTCTCAGCCTTAACCGCAGTCGCCAACGACGACGACACCGGCTCCAATCTACATGGCAGCGTCACCTTCAGCGCGACGCAGAACACCGTCTATTACATCGCGCTCGATGCGTACGACTGGGGGAGCTACGCCAGCACGATGTCTCTCAACTGGCATCTCGGCGCCGCGACCCCGACGCCGACTCCCGACGCCTCGAATCGCATCGCTTTCAGCGCAGATCGCGGGGGAGCAACCGGCGTCTACGTGATGGATGGCGACGGCTTCGGGCAGACGCGCCTGACGGAGAAAGCGACCTACAACTTTGGCGCCGTCTGGTCTGAGGACGGCACGAAGATCGCCTTCAACAGCTACCGCGACGGCCAGTCGGAGATATACCTGATGAACGCCGATGGCTCGAACCAGACCCGTCTCACCACCTCCGCCATCGGTTCCTATCAACCTGCATGGTCGCCCGACGGCACGAAGGTCGCTTTCCGCAGCTACGACTCGCAGGCCAATTCCGACATCTACGTCGTGAACACAGACGGCACCGGCCTCACCAATCTCTCCAACGACCCGTGCGGCTGCTCCTATACGCCCCTCTGGTCGCCCGACGGCACACAGATCATGTTCATGATCGAGGACGACTACGCCTCACGCGTCTACATCATGGACGCCGACGGCTCGAACCAGACGCAACTCACGAACAATATCGAATATTCGGCGGCATGGTCGCCCGACGGCACCAAGATCGTTTTCGTCAGCGAGCGCGACGGCGCACCCGAAATCTACGTCATGAACGCCGACGGCTCGAACCAGACCAACCTCACAGACACTTACAACGTGCTCCCTTACGCGCCCTTCAACGACGCGCCTGTCTGGTCGCCCGACGGCACGAAGATCGCCTTCGCCACCGACCGCGACGGCCAGGTCGAAGTCTACATAATGGACGACGACGGCAGTAATCTCGCGCGCCTCACCAACTCCATCGGCTCTGACGAGCCACGCTGGTCCGCCGACGGTTTGAAGCTCCTGTTCACCACCATCCGCGACGGCAACCAGGAGATCTACTCGATGAACCCTGACGGCAGCAGTCAGGTCAACCTCACGAACCACCCCGGCTACGATAGTCAGGCCGGTTGGCAACCTGCGCCCTGACAATCAGCGCACGAGCAGCAGAGATGCACGGCGAAATCCTCACTCCGCGCCTCAGCGAGAAGTCCCTCCCCGAGTATTAACAACTTGAGGGAGGGACTTCGCTCATAAGGTGAGAAATTATTCGCGCGTCAGGCTTGCTGAATGAATACTCATTCAGTATCATAGGCGTCCACTCGCACGAACTTTTTAGGAAAGGTTCTTCCCCTATGCTTCGGATCGAAAAGGCGGCGGTGCTCGGCGCGGGCACGATGGGCGCGCAGATCGCCGCGCACTTGGCAAACGCCGGAATCCCCGTTCTACTTTTAGACATCGCGCCGCGCGAACTCACGCCTGAAGAACAGGCGAAGGGGCTGACGCTCGACACACGCGCTGTGCGCAATCGCATCGCGCAGGGCGGACTCGAAGCGGCGAAAAAAGCCAAGCCCGCTGCCTTCTTTGCAGCCGAACGCGCCGCACTCGTCTCGGTCGGGAATTTCGCGGACGACATGGCGAATTTGAAAGATTGCGATCTCGTCATCGAAGCCGTGGTCGAGAATCTGGAGATCAAGCGACGGCTCTACGCGGAGGTAGAGAAACACAGGCGCGCCGGATCAATCATCGCGTCGAACACGAGCGGCATCCCGATCCGCGCCATCGCCGAAGGCTTTTCCGAAGAGTTTCGCGCCCACTTTCTCGGCATACACTTTTTCAATCCGCCGCGCTACCTGCATCTGTGCGAACTGATCCCGACTGAATGGACGAAACCGGAAGTCGCCTGTTCCATCTTCGGCTTCCTCGACCAGCGACTCGGCAAGGGCGTCGTCATCGCCAAGGATCGTCCGAACTTCATCGCCAATCGCATCGGCACTCACGGCGCGCTTGTCTCGATCAAGACGATGCTCGAAGACGGCTACACCATCGAAGAGGTTGACAAGATGACGGGTCAGGCGATGGGTCGCCCCAAGTCCGCCACCTTTCGCACGTTCGATCTCGTCGGACTGGATGTGTTCGCGCACGTCGCAAAAAATCTCTATGAGGCTGTGCCGGAAGA
>DASWNS010000345.1:0-14470 GCA_036399115.1 Pyrinomonadaceae bacterium
AGCGGCTCGCCGCGCTCGGTCAGATGGCCGCCACCGTCGCGCATGAAGTGAAGAACCCGCTCTCGGCCATCAAATCCATTGCGCAGGTGATGCGCGAAGATGAACGGCTCTCGGCTGAGTACACGCGCGATCTCGATCTCATCGTGGGGGAAACCGACCGCCTGAACCGCAGCGTGACCCAACTGCTCAACTTCGCGCGCCACTCGCCGACCGACGGCACGCCCGCGCCCGCAGACGAACTCGCGCGCGGCGTCGTCGAACTGTTTCGCGCCGAGGCGAAGGCCAGAAATATCGCAGTCAATCTGCGCTGTGGCGAAGTCCGGCGGCGACTCGACGGCGCGCAGGCATCGGCGGTGCGCGATGCGCTCTCGAATCTTTTGTTGAACGCGCTGCAAGAGACGCCTGCGGGCGGTCGCGTCTCGGTCGAAGTTGACACGGACGGCGGCGAGTTGCTGTTTGCGGTGACGGACGGCGGCAGAGGCGTGCCGTCGGAACTCCGTCAACGCATCTGGGAGCCTTTCTTCACGACGAAGCAACGCGGCACGGGCTTGGGTCTTGCCATCGTGCGCAAGCGGCTCGAAGACGCGGGAGGCGCGGCGCGCCTTGCACCGCAGGCGGCGGGCGCGGGCGCGCGTTTCGAACTTCGCCTGCCGCTTGCCGCCGCAGCGGAGCAGACGTTGGAAGCGCAGGTCTATTAACAGAACATTTAACCGTCGAAGTTAGGATTGAAACCATGACGCAAAAAAGATCGGGCGACGCCATCAACCTGCTTCTCGTTGACGATGAAGAGGCCGCGCGCTACGGGATGCGCCGCGCGCTCGCCAATCTCGGCTATGAGATCGCGGAGGCGGGAAGCGTGCATGAAGCGCGCGCGCAATTTGCACGGCGCGCGCCCGAACTGTTGCTCCTCGACGTTAATTTGCCCGGACAGAGCGGGCTGGAATTTTTGCGCGAACTACAACAACAGGGCGCGGAAGGCACGCCGAAAGATGCGCCGCTCGTCATCCTCATCACCGCGCACGGCTCGGAGCGCATGGCCGTGGAAGCCATCAAGTCCGGCGCCTACGACTATCTCTCGAAGCCCTTCGAGGTGGAAGACCTGCGCCTCGTCGTGAAGAACGCGGTCGAGACGATTCAACTGCGCCGCGAGAATCAACTTTTACGCGAGCGCATCGAACTCGAAGGCGCGCAGCGCGGCTCGCTCATCGGCAACTCCGAATCGATGAAACGCGTGCGCACGCTCATCGAAAAAGTCTCGGAGACGGATGCCACAGTGCTTGTGCGCGGCGAGTCGGGCACGGGTAAGGAGTTGGTGGCGCGTGAAATTCACGAGCGCAGCGCGTCGCGGCGTCGCGGCGCGTTCGTCGCCGTCAACTGCGCCGCGTTGCCCTCGGAGTTGATCGAGTCGGAACTCTTCGGCCACGAGAAAGGCGCGTTCACGGGTGCGACCGCGCGGCGGCAGGGAAAGTTCGAGCAGGCCGACGGCGGCACGCTCTTTCTGGACGAGATCGGCGACATGAGCGCGAACGTGCAGGCCAAACTTTTGCGCGCCCTTGAGGAGCGGCGCATCGAGCGTCTCGGCGGCGGCGCGGAATCAATTCCGGTTGACGTGCGCATCGTCAGCGCGACGCATCGCCCGCTCGAACAGGAGATCGAGAAAGGGAATTTTCGCGCCGACCTTTTTTATCGCCTGCGCGTCGTGACGGTTGACATCACGCCGCTACGCGAACGGCGCGAAGACATCCCCGCGCTCGCGGAATCCTTCGTGCGGCTCGCCGCCGAAAGATACAAGATGCCTGTGCGCGCGATTGCCCCTGCGGCCATGCGCCGCCTCGTCGAATACGAATGGCCGGGGAACGTGCGCGAACTGCGCAACGCCGTCGAGCGCGCGATGGTGCTCGCAGAAGGGCAGGAGTTGACGGCGCGTGATCTGCCGGAAGAGATCAACGCCGTAGTTCATGAGACTCAGAGCGCCACCGCGCCGCGCGCCGCGACGCTCGAAGCGGGCAACGATCTGTTAGTCCCCTTCACGGCGGACTTCCGCGACGACCGGCGCGAGTTTGAACGTCGCTACATCACACGCTGTCTGGAAGAGACGGGCGGCAACGTCACGCGCGCCGCCTCCATCCTCGGCATGCACCGCCAATCCCTCCAACACAAACTACGCGAACTCGGCCTCGCGCGCCGCTACGTCACGCTCGACGGAGACGCGACGCAGACGCCGGATAAATCCGACAACTGACGGGCGAAACGCGGCGGGAGGCGTCAGACGCGTCGAAGAAACCACTCTACGATGAAGCGTAAGTTAAGAGCTTCACCGCAGAGCCGAACCGCAGAGATGCACAGAGATTTGAATGATCAACTCTCTGCGTTAACGCTGCGTTTCGCTCGCGCGTCGCTGCGCTGAATGTTTCCCCCAACGCTGGAACACGGCTTGCAGTGAAGCTATCGGAATAGCTGCGCGCGGGTCGCAGGATCATAAGGGGGCTTGATGAAAACGTTTACTCAAAAGTTTCGCACGGTTGGATTCTTTTTTCTGCTGGCGCATTTGGCCGGTCTACAGGCACAGGCGCAGGAGCTTGCCCGTGAGACGAAGGATGGGAACGCTGCTGTCCGTCATCTGATCATCTGCGTGGACGGCGTCTCCTTCTCGACGATTGAGGAGATGCGCGCCGAAGGACGCTTCAAACTCTTTCGCCAGCCCGCGCGGATGATCGCTCCGTTTCCGAGTCTCACCAATCTCGCGCTCAGCGAAATATTGAAACCCGCCGGAGCGAGCGAAGCCGTCGGCTACGAAGACAACTATTTCGACGTGGAAAATAACCGGATGCGCGGCGGACTCCTCGACCGTTTTCGCGGCGGGCGATTCATCAAAGGCACCTTTCGCGAACTCTTCGATTATCATCCTTCCGCCATCAAGAGCGGCCTCGGCTACGTCGCCCCGCCCGCGAGCACCTACCTTGAATCTCTGACCGACATCCTGCGTCTGAAACAGAAGTTTCGCGGCTCGCGCGAGCCGGTCTTTTTCGCTTACACGGGCGCGAGCGATTCGCTGGCGCATCTGGGCGGCAAACGCCTGCTCAAGAGTTTTCTCGTCCGTCTCGACGAAACGATCAAAGACCTCGTGCGTGAAGAAGGCGGGCGCGTCGAAGTGACGATCTTCTCGGATCACGGAAACGACTTTGAAGGCTACCGGCGCGTCTCTCTCAAGTCGGCCTTGCGCCGCGCGAATTTCAGGTTGCAGAAGAAGGTGAAGGATGAACGCAGCGTCGTGTTGCCGCAGTTTGGCCTCGTCGGCTGCGCCGTGATGTGGACGAAAGAGAAGAACGAGGCGCGTCTGGCCGAAGCCGTCGCGCACGTGCGCGGAGTTGATTTCGCGGCTTACGAAAAAGAGCGCGTCGTTTACGTGCTCAACGAACGCGGCAGGGCGACGATTGAACGGCGCGGCGAGCGTTTTCGTTATCGTCCTACACAGGGCGACCCGCTCGAACTTTTGCCTCTGGCCGAAACTTTGAAGCGGCAGGGAAAGGGCGACGCCGAAGATTTCATCGCTGACGAAGATTGGTTTGCGGCGACGGTTGAGAGCGCGCGCCCGGATGTGTTGCGACGCGTGTACGAAGGCGTGAGCGAGCGCGCTCTGAATCGCGCCAATGTCATCGTGAATTTTGCCGACGGTTATTACACGGGCAGCGCGTCGCTCGATCTCTTCGCCTTTCTGCAAGCGACGCATGGGAACCTCGGCGCGCAGCAGAGTTTCGGCTTCGTGATGAGCAGCGCGCTCGATCTTCCGACGCATCTGCGCGCCCGCGACGTGTGGCGCGCGATTGGCTCGCCCGTCCTTAAAAAACAACAGGTCAGGAATGAAGAAGCGTCACGTTGATGTAAAGCCCGCCTGTCCGTGTCACAAACGCCTGCCTGATTGCGTCGGAGCGCGCAGTACGGTTAGACTTACCGCGCTCTTGAAAAGATTCCGGCGGTGATGAGTTAACGTTTATGAAAGCACGCCTCGACGCGATCCTCCAACGCGAGCAAGCCTCCTATCTCGACCAACTTCATCCTGCGAGCGAGGGTTTGCTCGCCGAGATGGAGGCGTTTGCAGGGGCGCACAGGGTGCCGATTGCCGACCGCGAGGTGGCTCTGTTTCTGGAGATCACGGCGCGAGCCACGGGCGCGCGGCGCGTGTTGGAGATCGGCATGGCAATCGGCTACGCCGTCATCCATCTGCTGCGCGGGATGGATCAGAACGGGCAGGTCGTGACGATTGAACCGAGCGAGGAGATGATTAAGCGTGCGAGCGGTTATTTCGAGCGCGCGGGCGTGTCGGAGCGCGTGCGCATCGAGCGCGGGTTTGCACTCGACGTAATCCCGACCCTTGAAGGCAGCTTCGACCTCGTCTATTTAGACGCCTTGAAAGAGGAGTATGCGGATTACCTCGAACTCTCCCTGCCATTGCTGCGCAGGGGGGGCGTCGTGATCGCAGACAATCTGCTCTGGGGCGGGCAGGTGGCAGGCGAGATTCGCGCGCCCGACCAGACAAGATCAACGGAGAGCTTGCGTCGCTTCAATCAACAGTTCGTGAACCATAAAAACTTGCGCGCCGTAGTGCTGCCCGTCGGCGACGGCCTCGGTTACGGCGTGAAAGTCGAATAAGCGACTATCAGTGTCGCTTGCGCCCGCCCGACACGTAGACCGCAGTTAAACCGGAAAGTCGCCCGCGCTCATTCTTGACCCGTTAGCAATGCAAACAATTTCCGTCGCCCATACGCAACCGGCGCGAGCCGGGGTGCGGCCAGAGATCGAGTTGATGTTGTGCTGCGCGCGCACGCGGATGGAGGCTGGCATGGTGGCGCGTCTGCGCGCGTTGCTCGATGGGACGCTCGATTGGGATTTCGCCTTGCGCTTCGCCGAGCGTCACAGCTTGATTCCGTTGCTCTACTTTCACCTGCACGCGCACGCTGCGGAAAAAGTCCCGCCCGTCGTCTATGAAAAACTGCGTGATCAGTATCAACGCATCTCCGCGCTGAACATGTATCTGAGCGGAGAACTGCGCCGCCTGCTCAAACTCTTCGCGGCGCATGAGATTGACGCCATCCCCTATAAAGGACCCGCGCTCGCGGCCAAAGCCTACGGCAACATCGCGCTCAGACATTTCGGCGATCTGGATATTCTCGTCCGCCAGCGCGACGTGCTGCGCGTGATGGAGCTGCTCGTGGCGGAGGGCTACGAGTTGCACCCGCCTCTGAACGGCGTGCAGCAGGCGTTGATGCTGCGCACGCAATGCAACCTGCCTTTCACGCGTGATGGGCGTCGCTTGATCGTGGAGATTCACTGGCGCGTGAGCGCGCGTCTTTTCTCTTCGCCGCTGGACGAGGAGAGTTTGTGGGAGAACAGCAACCTCGAAAGTTTTGCAGGGACGACGACGCGTGCGCTCGCGCCGGAGGATTTGCTGCTCTCGCTCTGCGTGCACGGGGCGAAGCATTTGTGGGAGCGCGTCAGTTGGATCGCCGACATCGCCCAACTGCTCGAAGTTTATCCGGACTTGAATTGGCCGCGCCTGCTCGAACGCACGCGCCGGAGCGGCACGGAGCGCATGTTGCTGCTCGGCCTGCAGGTCGCGCGCGATCTGCTCGGCGCAAAACTTCCTGTCGAGGTCGAAGCGCAATGTCAGAGCGATCCGGAGATCGCACCTCTGGCCGGGCAAATTTATTCGCGCCTGTTTGCGGAAGGGAACGAGGCGAGCGGCATGTCGGGTTATTTTCTTTTCCAACTCAAGGCACGTCGCCGCCTGCGCGACAAGTTCAACTATTGCCGTTACGTCGTCAGCCCGACGGAGGAAGACCTCACCCTGCTCTCGCTGCCCGCCTCGCTCTCTTTCGTCTACTATCTGCTCCGCCCCTTGCGCATGCTCTGGACGGGAGGACCAAGCCACCTGCAACATTAAGCGCGCTTTGACGAGACTGCTTCTCCTTTCCCCTACGCCTTGTGCGAGAACTCAATCGCACGCGGGAGGCGCAAAGAAAGAGAGGCCGCGCCGGGGTGTGATTTGGAGTTTATAACTAAGCTCCGGGTGGTGTGGCTGCCATGCCGGATTGATGCAGGCGGGCAAATATGCTAAGTTCCGTCTGCCCGCGCAAGTTTCTTTGACTTATCCGATAGTCGTGGTTGCCTTCTACTAATCAAAAGCCAGCCTATATTGCACGCCAGAGAGCCTGCCCGCCGGTTGCTGCGCCGGAGTTGTTAGTGGACTTTTGACGTTTAGAAGATCGAACAGTTCAGCTTTGAACTCAGCTTGCAACTAATTTCCCCCGACGACATCGAAGTCTAAGCACACAAGCCAACCCGACGCTTGCTGTTTAAGAATTAATTAATGGATCAGGATTAAGAGGTAGGTTAATATGCCCGATATGATTTCTAAGCGTTTTGTTCTGTCGCTCGCGGGAACTCTGTTTTTCGCGTCGCCCGTCGCCGTCAACGCAGTCCAGCAACAACCGAAACCGAAATCCGTCACCTTAACGGAGGCGTCGCCTTCAAGCACTAAAAAGAGTCCGCCGCCCGCCGCCGTGCCCACGGGAGACGTTAAACAGAGAACGCCTGCGGCAAACGACGCTTCCGCCGCGCAGAAAAATGCTAAAACTCCGGCACGCACCGCAGCGGGCACGCCTGCGGCGAATAGCAAGCCCTGGAGCGTCAAAGTCACGAAGAAAGCACCCGTCTCGCTAAGTCTTACTGCGAAGAACGGTCGGCTGACGGAGATCGCCGCCGAGATCAGCCAGCGACTCAAAGCTCCCGTCATCCTGACGCCGCTCATGCAACAGCAGAGCGTCTCGCAGGAGTTTGAAGCCTTGCCGCTCGAAGGTGCGTTGCGTTTGCTCGCGCCGCAAGTTTATATTGACTATGAACTGAGCAGTGATGGCAGCCAACAGCCCAAAGTGATCGGCATTTACTTGCAGGGCATGAACGAACCGCCGCCCGCCGAGGCCGCCGTGGTCAAAGGCGATTCGCAGGCCATCCTGATCGAAGGGAACACGGAAGACGGGCTTGATGCTTCAACCGCGCAGGATGAAGAGAAACAGCCGCTCCACGTGACGGTCGAAAAAAATCAGATCAGCGTGCGCGCACGCAAGCAACCGCTGACGGCGGTGCTCTACGAAATCGCAAGTAAAGTTGACATTCCCTTCGAGATGAAATATGAATCTACGGAACTTGTGGATGTGGACTTCAATAATTACACGATGGAGCAAGCGGTGCGCACCCTGTCGCCCAACATCCGCCTTTACCAGCGCACCAATCTAACGAACTACGAAGTCAGACCGCTGCGCCTTGTTTTAATGCCGCCAGCCAATAATCAGCAAACCACAAAAATGTGAGGAGACATCGAGCCTTGAATACAAAAAACAGCAATCATGTTAATGAGCAGTTGGAACAGGGCGAGGGCGTGCTCAATCAGCCCACGCAGGAAAAGAAGCCGTTTGTCGAGCCGGTGGTTTCCGTGCCGGTCGATGTGTTGGAAGCAACCGCTTTCTTTCAAGGCCCGACCGTTGACACCATCCAGACTTTGACCACGTAATTAGCTTTCTCCGTGAGTGAAAGTAGCCGGGAGACGATGTCTGTTCTTGCTGCGCCGAAGCGTTTAGCCCCGATCGAGAAGTTTTACGCGCTTGGGGATCGCCTCCTCGCTTTTCACTTTGCTGATGAAGTAGCCGCGCGGGTTGCCGAAGAGTTCATCGGGGGAATGTATTTCACTCCGTTGGCGGCTCGCGCGGCTCGCTTTGTTCATTGCACCATCAGGATTTTCTACGGCGACCCGCCGACACTGCCGCCCGAGTACCAATCTTTCGAAGTTCCGCGCGGGCAATGCTACACCAACGGGGAAGAGCATTTTCTTGACATTGACGATTCGCGGATCGCCGTCTATCCGCCGTCGTCACGTCTGGTCTGCGTCTGGTTGGGGACGACGGCGCGGGCGCGCCATCCCGTCGCCATCGTCAACACGCTCTCTTACGTGGTGCAGGCCGCACTCAGGCGCGGCGGACTCTACGTGCTGCACGCGGCGGGAGTGGTGGAGCCGGAGACGGGCACGGGGCTGGTGGTGGTCGGAAACTCCAACAGCGGAAAGTCGAGTCTGACGATCCGGCTGGCGAGCGCGGGCTGGCGGTATTTGTCAGACGACATGCTCGTGCTCTCGGGCGAGGCGGGCGGTGCGTGCGAGGCTTATGCGCTGCGACGTATCTTTTCCGTCTCGGCCAGTTCGCTCGCCAACTGTCACTTGAGCGGGTTGGAGGCCGCGCTCGGCGCGCCGGCCAACTCCGATCCGAGCAAGCGTAAACTCGAACCGGCCATCACGTTTCCCGGCAGCTTCGTTGAGAGTTGCCGCCCGCGTGTGCTACTGTTCCCCACTTTAACGGGCGAGGCCGCAAGCCGTCTGGAAAAAATCTCTCCCGGTGAGTCGATGGCGCGGCTCATCCGACAATGCCCTTGGGCAAGTTATGACACCGGCACTGCGCGCGAGCATCTGCGCGTGCTTGGAATGTTGGCGAAGCAAAGCGCCTCTTTTTCACTCGCTGCGGGGCGCGATTTGATCGAAAATTCGTCGAACGCGCCGGAACTTCTGGCTTCGTGCCTCGAACACTAATTTATGGCAATCTCTTCGGCGGCCAGTACCGTCCAGCACGAACTCAGGCACATCAGCCTTGAACTGACGAATATCTGTAATCTGCATTGCAGTTATTGCGCCCGCGACGACGACGCGCTCTATCACGCGCCCGCCAATTTCTTCTCCGTCGAACTCCTGCGCCGCATCATCCGCAGCGCGAAGCAACCTTCCTGCGGCTTCAATTCCGTCTCCTTCACGGGCGGGGAAGTGACGATCCACCCGCAGTTCAAACAGATCGTGGAGACGGTGCGGGAAGAGGGCTGGCAGTTCGGGTTCGTCACCAACGGCTGGCACTTTGATCGCGTCTACCCGACGCTGCTGGCGAACCGCGAAGCCCTGCACATGGTCGCGTTCAGCCTCGACGGCGCAACCCGCGAGGCGCACGACTTCTGGCGCGGCGAAGGATCGTTTGTGCGCGTCATGCGCGCCATCACGCGCTGCTACATGAAGGGCATCCCGTTTTTGATCAAGACGGGCATCCGCCGCGACACCATCCCCCAACTCGAACAGTTCGCGCTCCTCGCCGCACGCCTCGGCGCGCAGGCCATACACTTCTCCCACCTGCTGCCGACATCCGCCGGAGCGGAAGACGAGTCGGGCTTAAACATCGAAGAGCGCGCACACGCCGAACAGGAGATCGGCGTGCTCTCCAACATCTTCAAGATGAAGATCGGGGTCGCCACCGGCTACTATAATTTGAACCCCGCGCCGCCCTGCCAGGCGCTCGAAGGCGCAAACTGCAATATTGATTATCGCGGACGGCTGACTCTGTGCTGCAACCTCTCCGGCTATCGTGGCGCATCTGCGGAGCCGGATGTCGTCGCCGATTTAACTCAGGAAGATTTCGCAGAAGGTTTTGCGCGCCTGCGACAGGTGGCCGCGCGTCAACTCGAACGACGCAGGCTCGCGCTCGAAGAGATCGCACGGCAATCCGTCGAGCCTGATCTCTACACGGCCTCTCCCTGTCTCTACTGCCTGCAAAGTTTCGGTAAGATTCCGTGGCACAAGCCCACGGCAGCGAAGTCGCGTTCGTTGCCCGTGCTCTCTGTCAGCGCGCCCGCGTCGCCGGAACCGTCAGTCTATTTAAAACAGGAATCCATTTAATGTCGCAAAGTATTCCCGCCCCGCACGAGCATATTGTCTTCACAGAGTTTGACGACCGTGAAGGCGTGCTCGTCGATCTCAACTCGAAACGTTATTACACGCTCAACGAGACGGCCATGATCATCTGGCGCGGACTCGAACGCAAACGCACGCGCGAAGAGATCATCCGCGACATCACGGACGCCTACGACGTGACGCCCGAACACGCCGCTCGCTCGCTCGATAACCTCATCGCATCTCTACAGGCGCGCAAACTGCTTCCGGCTGAAGGGCAGTGAAGTTAAGTTTTCGTTAACGATGCTCGCTTCCAATTGTCGCCCTTTCGCTTTTGTGTTAATTTGCTCATTCAGCGCGCAAGCAAGGGACAAGCGAAGGGAATCACCAGCATTAAGCGTCTCTGACGCTACAGCCACGCCGCCGCTTTCCAACTGCAATGTCGTTCTGTGTCACTGGTGCGCGTGACACCACTCAAGCCAATTCGGAAGAAATAGGATCGTGACCTCGGTTCATCTAGCGGGCGGACTGCGGAAACTTGATGCCCGCCGGGTCGTCTCGTGAGAATTTAAAGCCGCCTCAGTCAACAAGCGTCTCAAGTCGGACATGGAGAGACGCCACACCTCGTGTCATACAAGAAAGGAATCTTTCCAGTGTTTACATCGCCTCTTCGCCGACGCTCCACTCTTCTTGTGCGTCGACAGTTTCTCGCGCTCGCGCTCGGCGCATCGCTCTTAGCCGTGCTACTTCCCACGCGCTTCGTTTCCGTCATCCCCGCCGCGCAGGCCGTCTCGACAACGTTTGTGATTAGCCAGTTTCAAACCGGCGGCGGCGTGGCGACTGACGAATTTGTCGAATTGCACAACGTCAGCGGTGTCGCACAGGATTTGAACGGTCATCGTCTGGTGTATCGCTCTTCGACCGGCACGAGCGACGCGACCACTCCTTTAGCGGTATGGACGACGAGCACGATGGTTCCGGCGGGCGGTTATTACCTGGTTGCCGCATCTCCGGGCTACGACGGCGCACCCGTCGCCGACCGAACCTATAATTCGGGCAGCATTTCCATGTCGGGCGCAGCCGCAGGCGCAGGCATCGCCTTGCGCAACGGCGCGGCTAACACGGGGACGATTGTTGACTCGGTCGCTTACGGCACCACGACGACCACCACTTTCGCGGAAACGGCGAATACATCCGTGCCGCCAAACAATGACAGCCGCGCGCGCAAGTCGTCCGGTTGTCAGGACACGGATAACAACGCGAACGACTTCGAGGCGCTCTCTCCCTCTGCCCCGCGCAACAGCCTGACGGCGACCGTTACCTGCGGGGCGACCGCGCTGACTATCTCGGTCAGCGACGTAACGATGGCCGAAGGCAACGCCGGTACGACCACTTTTACCTTCAACGTGAATTTGTCCGCGCCCGCGCCGGGCACCGTCACTTTCGACATCGCCACCGCCGACGGCACGGCGCAGGACGATAATCCCGCGACCGAAGATAACGACTACGTGGCGAAGTCCGAAACCGGCAGAACTATCACGACGGGTGCGACGAGCACCACCTTCACCGTCTCCGTCAACGGCGACACCAACCCCGAACCGAATGAAACCTTCTTCGTCAATATCACAAACATCGTGGGCGCAACTGCCGGAGACACGCAGGGGCAGGGCACGATCACGAACGACGACGTGGCGACCAGAGCCATCTTTGCGATTCAGGGAAGCAACACTGCTTCGCCTTTCGACGGCACGCAAGTCATCACCACCGGCATCGTCACCGCGCGCAGGAGCTTCGGCGCGAGCAATAACGGTTTCTACATTCAAGACCCGAACGGCGACAGCGATCTGAATACATCCGACGCCATTCTGGTCTTTACCGGAAGCACCGTCCCGACAGTCGCCGTGGGCGACCTGGTTCAAGTTACCGGAACGGTTGACGAGTTTGAATCGTCATCGACGGACGAGCCGGACGCCGTCTCGCCGCCAGACCCCAAGACCACGACGGAACTCGTCGCGCCGCTCACGATCAACGTCCTTTCAACCGGCAACCAACTGCCCGCCCCTCTGACCGCCGCCATCTTCGACCCGACCGCCGTTAGTCGCGGCGCGCAGTTGGAGAAATATGAGCACATGCGCGTCAGCGTCGCATCGCTCACGGTGTCACAGCCGACGAATAATTTCGGTGAATTCTGGGGAGTTGTAACGGGGCAGCCGCGACCCTTCCGCGAGCCGGGCATCGAACGGGGCGACCCCGTTCCCGCCGCAGATGAAGGCCCGCACGCGGGCACGCCGCCGCCGAACGTGCCCATCTTCGACGGCAACTTCGAGCGCATCATGGTCAACAGCGGCTCGTCTCTCGTCGCGCCGGGCAGCACGCGCCGCACGCAGATTCAGGTGACGACCGGAACAGTCGTCACGGGCATCGTTGGCCCCCTCGACTACGCCTTCGACAACTACCAGATCATACTCGACTATAACGTCACGCCCGGAGTTAGCGGAGGTCTGACGGCGGCGGTTCCCGTCCCGACACCCGTGGCGGGCGAGTTCACGGTCGCTTCGGCCAACCTTGAGAACTTCACCAACAACGCGTCTCGTCTCAACAAAGCCTCGCTCGCCATCCGCAACGTGATGCATACGCCCGACGTGCTCGGCGTCATCGAGGTCTTAGACCAAGCCACCCTGACCGCGTTGGCGAACAAAATTAACGCCGACGCCGCCAATCCGAGCGCGGTCAATTATCAGGCGTTTCTCGCCGAGACATCGGCCACGCAGGACATCGGTTTCCTCGTCAACACCGCGCGCGTCACGCTCGTCGGGACACCCGCGACGCAATTCGCCGGCAAGACGTTTACCTACGCGGGCGAGACAGACACGCTGCACGACCGTCCGCCCTACATCCTGACGGTTGACGTGCCGCAAACCGGCACGTCCGATCTCCTGAGAGTGGTGGTGATTCTCAATCACACCAAATCTCTCATCGCGGTCGATAGCCCGAGGCCGCGCGGCACGGGCGGCACGGAAGGCGGGCGCAATCGCGAGAAGCGACGCCTGCAAGCCGAGGACATCGCCGACTTGATCGAGGCGCGTAAAAACGAAAACCTGATCATGATGGGCGACCTCAATGCGTTCGACTTCAATGACGGCCTCGGCGACATTGTCGGGACGATGAAGGGCACGCCCGCCCCGCCCAATCAGGTGGTCGAGCCGAGCACCGACCGCTGGTCGTTCCAACTCTTCAACTCGCTCAGCCGCCTTCCCGCAGACCAGCAATACTCGCTGCTGTTCGAGGGCAATGCGCAGGCGTTGGATCATCTGCTCGTGAACCAGAAGATGCGTGCGCGCCAGTCGCGCTTTGCCTACGCGCGTTATAACGCGGACTTCTCCGAATCTTTCGCCGGCGACGCGAACCGACCCGAAAGGCTCTCCGACCACGATGCGGCTGTCTCCTACTTCCTGACCGGAGCGGCGCAAGGGTCTGGGACAGTCCTGATCAGCGAGTTTCGTTTCAATGGTCCGAACGGCACGGCAGATGAATTCATAGAGCTTTACAACAACACCGATTCACCTATCAACGTGGCGGGCTGGACGGTCGTTGCGCCCGGCGGCACGGGCGGCGGCGGCGTTCTGAGCGGCCTCACGGGGATTCTGGGCGCGCGCGGCCATTATCTGATTGCGCCGAGCGACTACAGCGTCTCCGGTTATCCCGCCGACGGCGATCTCTTCACCGCTGTGCCGGATAAGCCTTATACGGGCGGCGCGTTCCTCGATGACGGGGGCGCACAACTGCTCGACGCCGACGGTAATGTCATAGACTCGGTCGGGTTCAGTTCGGCCACCGGGATCGGTTTCCGTGAGGGAACCGGATTGATTCCGGCGGGCGGGGTCGCACCCACGGCAGGCGATCAATACAGCTTCGTGCGCAAGATGACGAGCGGCATTCCGCAGGATACCAATAACAACAGCGCAGACTTCGTGCTCGTTTCGACAAGCGGCGCAGTCGGCGCAACGGTCGCCACGCTCGGCGCGCCGGGACCGGAGACTACGCAGAGTCCCATCCAGCGCAACGCCGCCATCAAGCCCTCGCTCGTAGACAACTGCAACGGCATCGGCTTCCCCGCATCCGGTTGCCAGAACCGCGTGCGCAACGGCGCGGCGTCCAACCCGACGAACGCGCAATACGGCACGCTCTCCTTCCGTCGTAAATTCACCAACACGACTCAGGAGGATGTCTATCGCCTGCGCTTCCGTGTCGTTGACATCACGACGCTCAACAGCCCCGGTTACGCGCCCAACAACGGGCAGGCCGACCTGCGCGTGCTCACTTCGGGAGATGAAACCGTCACCCCGTCGAATCCCTTCGTTCCCGGCGACATAAGCGTGCGGGGAACTACTCTGGAGCAGCCGCCCACGCAAACTCTGGGCGGTGGCCTAAATTCGACCCTCACGGTTGATCTGGCCGAGCCTCTGGCGAGCGGCGAGAGTATCACTGTGCAGTTGCTCGTCGGCGTGCAGCAGAACGGCAGCTTCCGCTTCTTCGTCAACGTCGAAGCTCTCACCGCTGACCCGACTTCGCCGCCGCCTGCGATCAAATCGCCGCAGGGTAAGAACGGCGCGAGAAGGCAGTAACGTCGAGAGGCGTTACGAACTACCTGCCTCGCTTCGACAAAACGCGGCTTTGACTAACAGCCCCTCCGCGATCAAGCCCCGAGTCAATGAAAAC
>DASWNS010000346.1:0-14265 GCA_036399115.1 Pyrinomonadaceae bacterium
GGCGATGAAGAGTTCGTCGGTTAAAGGGTTGAAGGCCAGACCTTCGACTTTGGCCGCGCCGCCGCCCGGAGCCGGGACGATGCCGCGAATGGCGAGCGTGACCGCATCGAAGATGACGACGGTGCCCGTCGAGGTGCCGCAGAAAAGAAAGCCCTTGCCGGAAGCCAGCGCGCGACACGTCCCGCCGCCGGGAGGGATAAAGGAGCGGACGACGTTAAACGGAGCGACCGCCTTGATGACGTGAATGCGCGTGACGGTCGAGTAGTAGAAGAACGTCCCGTCGTATGCCAGCCCTTCGCCGCGTCCCGGCGGAGTAGGAATCGTCGCCGTCTGCGCTCCGGTGTTCGGGTTGATCGTGTTGATTGAACCCGCGCCGACGGTCACGTTGGCGACGCGAATGTTCGAGCCGTCCCACTCCAGACTGCCGATGGTGTCGTTCGCCACCGGATCGACTGATTTGAGCACCGCGCCCGTCAACGGGTTTAGAAAAAATATCTTCTCCGTGGACGGCTGCTGTGTGAGGAACAGGAGCGCGGGTCGGAAGGCGGGCGAGATGAAAACGAAGCGGGCGAAGGCCAGACCCGAACTTGAGCCGCTGTTCGTTTGCGGAAAAGGGAACTTCCGCAGGACTTGAAATCCTACCGGCGGTAACGGCGTGGCGTTGAGAGCCTTGAAGGCGTTGATGCGTCCCTTTCCGAGCTTGCCCGCAAAACCCGGATTCAGCGCGTCGATGTTGTCGCACGTGCTTTCGATAATGTTGCGCACCTGCTGGTTGGTCAAAGTACGATTCTTCGACCAGATCAAGCCCGCCAGCCCCGCGACGTGCGGCGAGGCCATCGAAGTGCCGTTATTGAAACCGAAGGTGTCGTTGGGAACGGACGAAAAGATGTTGACTCCGGGCGCAGACACGTCAGTCGCCGCGCCGAAATTCGAGAAGGTAGCCCTTTTGTCCTTCTGGTCGGTGGCGACAACGGCGATAACTTCGGGATAGATCGCCGGATACTGCGGAGTGACGTTGATGTCTGTGTTGGCGTTCCCGGCGGCGAAGACCACCACCACGTTTTTGTTCTTCGCGTTGATGATGGCATTGTGCACGCCCGCGTGGTCGCCGTTCATCTTCCAACTGCAATTGATGACGTAGCGGCGCGCCGGGTTAGCGACGGCCTGAGCCGCCACGTAATTGATCGCGTCGGCGCGGTTCTGGTTCATCCCGCTCGTCAGGTTGACGCGCAGGGGCATGATCCGGCATTTCGGCGCGACGCCGACGACGCCCGTAGCATTGTCAACGGCTGCCGTCGTGCCCGCGACGTGTGTGCCGTGGCCGTCCACGTCATCGGGAACCTGATCGGGACCATCCGCGAAGTCCCAGTCTTCCGCGCCTCTGGGCAAAAAGTTGGGGAGCAGGTCGGGATGGTTCATATCCGCGCCCGTGTCTATGACGGCCATGATCACGTCGGGGTGGCCTCTGGTAATGTCCCACGCTTCCGTCGCATCTATGTCGGCATCCGCGCTGCCCGCGATGCCGTTCACGACCTGCCCCGTGTTGTGCAGACCCCAGAGCTTCGGGAAGTCCGGATCGTCGGGGATGTAAGAGAGCGCGTCGTTGAATCCGGCTTCGCTCGGCTCGGCAAAAGCGACTTCCGGCAGGGCGGAGAATTCCCGCAGCGTTTCGAAGAGTCCCTTTCCTTCGGGCACCGCCAGCGTGTAGTAGCCGGGCGTTCTTTGCACGACGACGACGCGGCAGCCATGTTGTTGGATGATCTTCTCAGCCTGAGCCTTGCTGATCTCGTCGCGAAACTGCACTGTGAATTCGTCGGGCAGAAAGTAGCGCGTTTTGCCTTCGTCATCGATCAGCGCGGGAATCGCATTGGCGATCTGGGGTTGATCGCTGAGAGTCTCGGCGGCGCGGTCTGCATCCTGATCGGGCGCGGCCTGAAACACTGCAAACCCACGCTCGTAGTTGATTCCCTGACTGATGGAGAGGGTCGAAGCGTTCATGGCGTCGCGCGCCATAGATTCGGTCGGCGGCGTTTGAAAAGTTGCCACGACTTCATCCGCTTTGGGGGAAAACTGAATCTGTTTTTTGTTGAACTTGTTGGTGTAATTGTACTCGTTTTCCTTCTTCACTTTGGGCTTTTCCTGTGTGCTCATAGAGTTCCTTTCTCTAACGACTTGTCGATCCGGCGATTCACGCGAGGGGTGCAGACCAACTCTCTCAAGAGTTTCAACTCTCCTGCTCCGCAAGACTCGCGTGCCGCAGGCCGTTATTTGCTCGCGGATATCTCCGGCAGAGACATCATCTTCGTGCAAATAGTTAAGCCAACATTTGATTGGCCTGATCTACCCTTCTGATCGGTGCTGTGAGACAGTCTCACTGTCTCGTCGAGGTAAGAAACGCGGCGAGTTAAACGGGTTGAAGAATATTTACCATGACAGGTTTGAGCGGGTGGCTTTCATCTGCGAGCAGTCTTGATGTAGGCAGACCGGGTTGCGGCGTCATAATTCACCTTTGAGCGGCGGCGTCTCAACCGACGGAATGAGGAGCCTCGTCGCGCAGCGTAGCGCGCTCCGGCAAGAGACTGAGATATGACTCGCTCGCTCGAATTAAACTCTGCATCACAGAGCAGCAATGACCGTGCCACTTTCGCGAGCTGAGCGTTTCCGTCGATAACGGCGCGCAGGGTGCGCGGATTGTCTATATAAACAGACAGGGATGTCTACAATAGTAGACCAAGTTGACGGGCGTAGGAGTTCACGCCACAATAAGTCTTAACAGGTATCTTCGGGTGAGCCGTATCGCTGGAAAGACAATGAAACCGAAAATCGTAGCTATCGCCGGAGCGGCGAAGGGAGCCATCTTCGAGTTGGGAGACGACGACCTCGTCATCGGACGCGAAGGGACTAATCACGTCTTTCTCAACGACAAGACAGTCTCGCGCCAGCACTGCATCATCAAAAAGGAGAAGGCGTTATATAAGATCAACGATCTGGAGAGCCACAACGGAACTCTCATCAACGGCGTCCCCGTCAAAGAGCAGAGCCTCAGGCACGGCGATCACATACAGGTCGGCGACAACTTCTTCCTCTTCCTGCTCCACGAAGAGAGCGGCGCACCCGTGGCAAACGATGTGAGCTTCGACGACGGGACGGTCTTCAACACGTCTTCCGTTCAGTTCAGTCTCGAAGACGCGCTCTACTCGATGGCGCGCGACCTGAATCTCCTGATCAAACTCGGCGAGATCGTCAATACAATCCAGTCTTTGAAGGCGTTGCAACGCCGCCTGCTCGAATCCATCTTCGAGGCGATTCCGGCAGAGCGCGGGGCGATACTTTTGATAGACGAGAGCCTGGAAAATCCCGCGTCGGTCTTCGCCATGGACAGAGTTCGGGGTCCGGCGCATCCGGTTCATGTGAGCCGGACGGTGGCGCGCCTGGTCTTGAGCGAGGGGCGGGCGGTGCTCAGTAACAATGTCGTGGAGAGCGACACGCTGGCAAAATCCGAAAGCCTGACGGCGGCGAAGATTCATTCGCTGTTGTGCGTGCCGCTGACGCTGCACAAACGTATCACCGGCATCATCTATCTGGAGACGAGCGAGTCGGGCGCGGTGCTCAACGAGAGCCACCTGCGTGTGCTGAGCGCAATCGCCAGCTTCGTCTCGGGCGTGCTCGACAACATGCGACATGTGGAGTGGCTTGAGAGCGAGAACCGGCGTCTACAGGGTGACATCCACGCCGAGCGCAACATCGTGGGCGAAAGCGCGCGGATGCAGGAGATCTTTCAGTTCATCGCCAAAGTTGCGCCCACGGATTCAACCGTCCTGCTGCGCGGCGAGAGCGGCACCGGTAAAGAGTTGGTCGCACGCGCGATTCACCGAACGAGCACGCGCGCGGATAAACCGTTCGTCGCCGTCAACTGCGCCGCGTTGACCGAGACGCTGCTCGAAAGTGAACTGTTCGGACACGAGAAGGGGTCTTTCACGGGCGCGTACGCGCAGAAGAAAGGAAAGTTTGAAATCGCCGAAGGCGGGACTATATTTTTAGATGAAGTTGGCGAGATGTCGCCGCCAGCCCAGACAAAACTGCTGCGCGTGCTACAGGAGCGAGAGTTTGAACGGGTGGGCGGAACGCGCCTGATTAAAGCGAACGTGCGCGTGGTCGCCGCGACGAACAAGAGCCTCGAAAAAGCCATCGAGAACGGCGCGTTTCGCCAAGACCTCTATTATCGTCTGAACGTTATCTCCAGAGTGATGCCTCCGCTGCGTGAGCGGGGCGAGGACATTCCGCTGCTGGCGAGCTACTTCGTCATCAAGCACAGCGCGAAGTGCAAGCGGCGTGTGACGGGACTCTCGACGCAGGCGCGCGCCATCCTCGTCGGCTATCATTGGCCGGGCAACGTGCGCGAGTTGGAGAACGCCATCGAGCAGGCGGTCGTTTTAGGATCGATGGACAGGGTTCAGCCGGAAGACCTGCCGGAACACATTCTCGAAGCTTCGGGCGCGCCGGGCGAGGGCGGAATGAACTATCACGAGGCCGTCCGCGAGGCGAAAAAACAGCTTCTCCAAAAGGCTCTCAATCAAGCGGGCGGCAGCTACACCGAAGCGGCCAAACTGCTCGGCATCCATCCCAACAACCTGCACCGGCTCGTGCGCAACGTCGGCTCCAAAACGACGCCGGAAAAGTGACGCTGACACGCCCGGAGCAGGCGCGCCGGACGGCGGCGACGAGCGAGACTGTCGCCGTCTCAGGGTATCAAATCTTCGAGCACCCAGATGTTCCCGTTCGTCTCGGTGATGGGCAGGACGAGAAAGTCCCTGTTGAGCGAAATCTCCAGATAGGAGAGCGAGGCGGCGACCATCCGCGCGGGGCTGCCGAGGTTTGTGACGCGGAACGGCTCGCCCACGGTTCTGCCCTGTTCGGGGTCGAACCTGATGCCGTAGACGTTCAGGAAATATGAGTTCTGGTTGTAGATGAAGTAGAGCGTGCGGCCATCGGGCGACCAGCGCGGCTTATCAGCCCAAGCCTTCTCGTCCGTCACGCGCACAGGCGCGCCGCCCGACGCCGGGGCGACATAGAGGACGGACGAGGCCGTCTCGTTCGGGTCTTGCTTGAGAAACGTAATCCAGCGACCGTCCGGCGAGAAGCGCGGAGTCCAGAGATTGACGTTCGCCTCTTCCAGCACTTTGCGCAGCTTCAACTCGGCGTTCGGCGCACCGTCCAACGGCAGCATGGCGATGTACCAACGCTCCGGCGAGCCACGGTCGGAACTCACCAGCACCCACTGGCCGTCGGGCGACCAATCGTAATTGTAATCGCGCCACGGCGACGCCTCCCCTGCGGGCGGGTGTGAAGCCATCGTCTGCTCCGCGCCGCTCGCGCTGTCGAGTATGACGACCGAGCCGCCGCGCTTGATCCTGCGCGGCGGGATCAACTCGTGGCGACTGTAAGCGATGCGCGTTGAGTCCGGCGACCAGCGAGGGTTAAAGGGAACCGCGCCTTCAACCTCGGAAAGAAGTCGCTGCTCGGAGTTGACCAGAGACTTCTCCCAGATTTCGTGCTTGGTCTGCCCCTGCCGGATGACCGAGTAGACCAGTTTCCTGCCGTCGGGCGAAATGTCCGGGAACCATGCCTCGACATCCTTCGGGGTAACCGGATGACCTTCGCCCTTCACCAGCCCACGGCGCGCGTCGAAGGGCAGCAACCAGAGGCTCGTGCCCTGACTCTTCTTCGTGTAGGCCAGCTTCCGCCCGTCGCGCGCGAGGGCGATCTCCGTGTCCTGTCCGTCGCTCGTGGTCAGGCGTTCCGGTCCACCCGTCCACTGCATGCTCTTCGGATCAACCTGGATCCGCCACAGGTTCAGAACGCCGTTGGAGCGTCCTTCGAGGTAGAGCGACGCGCCTGACGGCGACCACTGGAACGCGCCCCAATCAATCGCAGCCTTACGCATCCGCGCGGCCACCTCTTCCGAGACTTCCGATTTAACGGGCGTTCCGCCTTCGATGGGGATCGTGTAGAAGGCTCTGTCCTCGCCCCAGTAAGAAACCCTCCGGCTGTCGGGGTGCCAGGCCAGTGCGCCGCGCCTGACGCCGCGCTCGTCGCCCATCGGCGAGGTGAGCACCTCGTGCGGCGCAGAGGCGCCGTCCTTGTCCAGCACGTAGACGCGCGGGCGGTCGTTCAGACGCATTCCCTGTCGCAGGAAGAGAATCCGCGAGCCGTCCGGCGACCAGCGCGGGTTATAGCCGAACGAAGAGATTTTGCGCACGCGCTTGCCGAAGGGCGCGCTTGTGAAGTAGAGGCCGCCGCCGTCGCGCTCGGAGCGAAAGACGATCAATGTGCCGTCGGGCGACCAATTAGGTTGCCAGTCGTGCTCCGGCGAGTCTGTGATGCGGAGCGGGTCGCCGCTGCTGGCGGATTTCACCCAGATGTCGAAGTTGCCGTCGCGGTCTGAACTGTAAGCGATGAACTGGCCGTCCGGCGACCATGTCGGACTGCCCTGCAAGCCCTGCTCGAACGTCAGGCGGTTCAGGATGAGACGCTGCGGCGGAGCGGCGGGCGCGGCGGTGCGCGCGGCGGTCAGCAGGTAGACGCCCAACGTCGCCGCTGCTACGAAGCACAGGATCGCCGCGACGGAGACTTTTCGATGTCGGTGCAGCGTGGAGACGATGTACTCCGCGCTCGACATCGAGTGCGTCGATGAAGGCGACGCTGGCGGGGCGTCCTTCGGGGAGCTTTCCGTCGAGGATGCTCTCTGCGGCGGCCACGAACCGCCGGGCACGCTTGCGCCGCCGCTGTTCAACGCTTCGAGCGAAGTGCGTTCGCCTTCCGCCCCTGTTTCAAGACGACGCTTGAGACGGCGAAGGTCGATGTGCATCTCGCGCGCCGTCTCATAACGCTCCGCGCGGTCTTTCGCCAACGCCTTCAACGCCACCCATTCGACGGCCTCCGTCACTTCTCTGGAGAAGCGCGCCAGCGGCAGCGGCGGCTGGTGAAGAATCGCCGCGATGATGTCGCTGTTGGACGCTCCCTCAAACGGAGTCCGCCCGGCGATCATCTCGTGGAACACGACGCCCAGACTCCAAATGTCCGTGCGCGCGTCCATCGTCAAACCGCGCGCCTGCTCCGGCGACATGTAGGCGACGGTGCCCATCATCACGCCCGGCTCGGAGAACGCACGCGAAACCGTCGAATTATTCGGTTCCTCTTCGTGCGGAGTCGCCTCGGACACCTTCGCCAGCCCGAAGTCCAAGACCTTAACGTGACCCTCGCCCGTCACCATGATGTTCTCCGGCTTGATGTCGCGGTGAACGATGCCGCGTTCGTGCGCCGCCGCGAGCGCGCCGCACACCTGTAGCGCAACGTCGAGCGCATCGCTCAAACTCATGCGTGACTTTCGCAGGCGCGCGCGCAGCGTCTCGCCCTGCACATACTCCAACGCGATGAAGTTGACGCCCTCCGCTTCCTCGACTTCGTAGATGTAAGCGACGTTCGGATGGCTCAGGGCTGACGCCGCACGCGCCTCCTTGAAGAAGCGCTGCACGGCGCGCGGGTCTGCCTGCGCGACCGCGTGCAGAACCTTGAGCGCGACGGAGCGTTCGAGCTTGAGGTCGCGCGCCAGGTAGACCTCGCCCATTCCGCCGGAGCCGAGCAGAGATTGAATGACGTAGCGTCCGATCCGGGTGCCGTTTGCGAAGGGCATTGTGCGCGGGTCTGCGAAGAGAAATAGCGGTCTGGGGCGGATGTAACTGTATTACACGGCGAAGGATTGTCAAGCGGGTATCTTGTCGCGTCGAGAAAAAATGCGCGGCACGGGCGCGAGCGGCGGCAGCGATTGACGCTCCGCACCTGACACGCGCCGGAACGTCGCCAAATTTAATTATTTTCGTGTGAACGAGACGGCATCGCCCCCGCGTGCGAGCCGCAAAAGGCGTTGCTCAGAAGGTGAACCTGCCGTAAAACTCCCCGGCCTCGCGCAGTTGCGCCAGTATCTCTCCGAGAACCGTTCCGCCCGGCGCATCCACCTGCGGCTTCCAGACGGCGCGCGCCTGCTCGTCGTAGTGGAAGTGATGTTTACTCCATCTCTCGTCGCCGTAGCAGTAGTGAATCATGTCCCACACGATGGGCGCGTCCATGCGATGACTGAAGCCGAGCATGTAAGTGAGTTCGATCCGCATCTTCAACTTGACGGCGGCCAACCCGAGTGCGTACATGCTGATCTCCCAGAGCACCGGGGGAAAGGCGTCAATCGCCTCCAGCCATGTCTCCGCCAAACGCTGCGCGTCAGCCGACGGGACAACATGCGGCACGCCGAGGCACAGTTCACTCCCGCGACTTTCGATCTCGCAGGCCGCAACGCCCAACTTCTGTCGCGCCGTCTGGACGGCTTCCTGATCGTATCGCATGTAAGGGTAGTATTCGCCCGACAACATGCGCGGGAACTTCGGTTCGTTGACGAAGAGCATGTCGGGGTCGCAGAGCACGATGAGATCGTCAGTGCCCCGGTACAGTTCTGCGGCGTGGAGGAGCGTGCCGGGAGTGTTGCGCGGCGAATAGCGTTGCCCTTGCGGCGTCAGGGCGTAGCTGGGCGCGTGGCGCACGATGCCTCCGGCGCGCACGATGTCGCGGAAATCCGGGTGCCAGTCTTTACCCGATTCGTGGACGATGAAGGTCGGCGTGAGGCGCAGGCGACTGACGCAGGAGAAGTGGAACAGCTTGCACTGCCACGCCATAAAAGGATTGTTCTCGGCTGAGACGACGACGCGGTACTCGCTCATCTATCGAACCTCCGGCCTGCCTTAAATCCAACGCACGGGCGGCGCACCGCACAACCATGTCACGACGGCATACTTCTCCCCGGCTGTGACCGGCTCGGCGCAGTGCAGGTATGTGGCGGGGAAGATGATGGCTGCGCCGGTGCGCGGCTTAAAGGAATAATTGAGGGCGGGGAAAGTGGTCTGCCCGCCCTCGAACTCTTCGTTTAGATAGCAGAGCACGGTGAAGTACCTGTAATCGTCGCCGGGGATCGTATCGGTGTGTGCGACGTAAAAATCTCCGGGCGCATAGCGCACGATATGCGTCGCCTTGTGCGTCTCCAGATTCGCCTGCCAGACACGGTTGACGAGAGGCCGCACGATGCGTGCCATCTGCTCGTCAAACTCCCGCCCGACCGGCGAGCGACTATCAAAAGCGAGGGCGCGCGCCGAACGGTAAGCGGGACGCGCCGCCGCATCGCCTGCGCCGCGCCCCCTTTCGAAAATGGACGCCGCCGTCCACCCGTCCGCCGCGCGCGCATACTCGACGAGGCCGCGACAGTAGCGAGGGCTATAAAGCTGTGTCGAGATGATGCCCGCTACTTCTTCCGTGTATTCCAGAGGCGCAGCCTCAAGCACAGCCTTCTTCACGCCAACCTCCACAGACTATTTCCGCCGCCCCGAACCCGCGCGACAAACTCAGACCAGCGCCAGCCTACGCCGGACACTTCACGGCGACGCGCACTGCCCGAAGGTGCAGCGGCTCAACTGCTGCGCTCCGGCGGTTGCGGACCAATCCCTCCGCCGGGGGGCTGCGGCCCAATCCCTCCACCCGGGGGTTGAGGCCCTATGCCGCCCCCCGGAGGTTGGGGACCGATGCCGCCATCCGGAGGCTGAGGGCCTATGCCGCCATCGGGCGGCTGTGGCCCTATGCCACCATCAGGCACCTGCGGTCCCAAGGACGGGGTCTGCGTTCCCTGCGACTGTGGCCTGTACGCCTCGCCGGGGTCGATGCGGGAGCCACCCATCAACTCGTCGGGCACTGCGAGCATGAGGTTCCTCAGCAGGTCGTCTTCCACCGAGACGCCGTGCTCGCGCAGGAGCTTTGACAGCAGGGCTTGGAACTCCAGGTTAAGGCGGTTGTTGATCTGAAAGGTTTGCCGCAAGACCAGCATCCTGCGAACCATTTCTTGCCCGTTCATAATTTTGTTGCCTCCTCAAAGACTGTTAACGCCCGCGCACAACGGGCAGAGACTAACCCGGCGCAAGCGGGAAGAAGAATTTCATCCGCTCGCTCTCCCAGCCTGTCTTGTGATTAGTAAGGTGCGGATTGGTTGAATCAACAAACACCTGATGACCGTTCAACCAGAGTTCATAGGCCAGATGCGACGAGTCGTTTTGAACTGCGGTAGGGTCGTTCTGCTTCTGGAGCCACGTCTCAACCGGGACTGGCCTGACCGGAAACGTCGAGGGGTCGAGCACTAAAAATTTAGAAGGGAGTTCCGGCACCGAAACGACGGGAGCCACGTGATACCTCCACAGCACGTAGCCCTCCGGGTCGTTGTCGGTGACGAACCTGAGTGTCGCCCTGTTGTTCGGATAGTTGTTGACAAGCCCGGTTCCGTAATTCCAAATCTTCCTCGCGGTGATGCCGCGCTGTTCCAACAAGCGGCGACACATCAGGTGAGCGCGAGCCATGCAACAGTCGGTCGGGTACCTGAAAGGAATTTGCAACTCCGGGATCGCGGCGACGAAGTCGAAGGCTTCGAGAGCCTGCGAGATCGTCAGATGCGAAATGAAAGAAGCCGGCAACAACTCCCTGAACGCAAACGGCAGCACGTCCTTGAGCAGCGGCATTTCGAGCACGTCCACCGGCCCGTTCGCCAAGCCCGGCAAGTTCAGATCGACGGGCGCAGGGCGCACGTCAACGATCTCGCGCTTGAAAGTCGTGCAGGTCACCAGCACCCTGCTGTGGTCTTCCCATGCGTCCTTGAGAATCTTTCTGAGTTCTTCAAATTTCGGGTGCGAGCCGCGCAGCGGAGAGACGGCTGGCGACTGAAAGAAACTGACCTCCAGCCCGCTGCCGTCCGCCGCCGTTTCAATAAACTCGACGGTATAGAGATAAGTGGGGATGACCTCGTAGACTTCTCCCGTCTCCGTGTCGGCCTCGACGTAGACGGGGATTCCCGACTTGTGCCGCGATTCCAGATACTCCACCCAGATTCCGAAACGCGGGTTCGTTCTGATTAACCTGAAGACCGACTCGTCGCCCTCATCCCCGATGACGATCTCGATGTCGTCGTCTAAGGCGGCGCGGCCTGCCTCCTTCGCAACTTCCAACAGGGGGGCGCCGTCGCCGCGCCTTCTCATCTCCCGTACCTTCCCGACCTTCGCTTGCAATGCGCCCATCACATAAATCCTTCCCCGGCTGAAAAACTTTACCTGCGCGACTATCCCTTCAAACGATCTCTCGCTTGATCCGGCAAACGCCGAAAGCGGCTCGCGCTCGTTGCCTGTGCCGGATAAGTGCCAGCCGGTGCAATCACAGTGCCATGCTACCGGAGCGGACACACACGTGCGACACACGACTCGACACTGCTCCGGCGCGTAGTCTCGCCGAAGTCGCAGAGACTATCAAACAAAAGCCATACTTGTAGAATTGAGGCTGAACAGCAGCACGGGCAGAAGCTTCGACAGAGAAGGTGCTGAGGTCAGCCGACCCGAAAAAACCCGGCGAAAACTTGTGCGAGCAAGCGTAAATCGGCGCGTCGAATCTGTCAACGAGACTGCCAAAGAAAGTTCTGCACGGGTCTTGCTGCCCAAGCCGACACGTCGGCGAGCGTCGGCTTGCGGTCGCGCAGCATGCCCGCGCGCCAACGTGAAGCAGGCACGCGCGGCCTGTAGCCCGGGGCGCGGCCTATCAATATTGATTGTCCGAATATCAAAATTGATGTGGAGAACGACAGACCAACTTCATCTTCCAACCGAACCGCGCAGCACCGGAAAGCTGCACGCGCACGGCCACAACGCGCCGCCGGCGTATGCGCCTGCGCATGGCCTCCCGCGCGCCACGCGTGCGGCACGCTAATCGCCACAGTCCTTCTCGTGTGTAGCCGCGTTTGATCCTTTGCGACGATTCATAGCGCGTTCATTCGCCCACCGGCAGGACGAATACACATGCCGCTGCACCCGCTTATTTAAAAACATTTGAGCTTAATAACATGAAGACAGGATGCGGGCGGGGCTACACGCCGGGCGCGCTCTGCGCAAGAGTTCTTCACCAGCTGAAACTTGTCGTCCCGCAACGCACGCGGAAAGGATGAGATAAATGGTCCCTAAACGAGTCGGCCTACCATATCCTCCGGCGACAGAGTCGCTGCTGGCTATTCACAGCACCGACAACCCGGAAGCAGCTATCGGCGAGATGCTCTTGAGGCACGAAGAACTGAGGCATCGACTCGAACTGCTCGAAGCGGAGGTCACACGGCTGGCGACCGAGACGCAATGCGGGACGACGCTCGACACGCAACACGTAGAGCGTTACGACGGCACGCTCGGCGTGAGCAGGGAGTTTGTGCGCAACTTCGCCTCGCCCATCGGGCAGCTTCAGTGGTCGAGCGATTTGAAGCACAGGTTCAGGGGGGCGGGCGACTCGCCGGGCGACGTGAGCGGCGTGCGCTGGGGATCGGGTTCACTCATTGGTCCCGACCTCTTCATCACCGCAGGGCACTGCTTCGACCGCGCGGGCGGCGGCTGGGTGCGGCCTAAGCGCAAAGGCGTAACCATCTCCGAAGAGGAGATCGCCACCCTCATGCGCGTCAATTTCAACTATCAACTCAACGCAGAGACGGGCGACCTGCGCCGCGAGGACAGCTACCCCGTGCTGCGCCTGCTTGAGTTCCGGCGCGGCAGTCTCGATTACGCCATCGTGCAGTTGGGCAGGAACGAGAGGGGGGAAGTGCCCGGCGAAAAGTACGGCGCGCTGATCGTCGTCGCGAGCGATCTCAAGACAGAGGGCGCGATGCTCTGCGTCATCCAACACCCGAACGGCGAGCCGAAGAAGGTCGAGGCCGGGACGCTGCTCCGCAACAGCAATGGCCACGTGTATTACGACAACATAGACACGTTCGGCGGCTCCTCCGGCGCGGCCATCCTCAGCGGCGAGACGGGCGAGGTCATCGGCATCCACACAAACGGCGGGTGCAGCGCATTCAGCGGCGCGAACTACGGCGTCTCCATCGGCGCGATACGCCACATCTCAAGCATCCTCTAGGCACGACGAATCACAGCCACGCACCTCCGGAGTCTGATAACCTATATCCAACAAGTAAGGGCCAGACTGCTAACGGCGAATAACAGCGAAGGCTTTCGAGCCTATTCTCTTGCCGCCTTGATCGGGGAGAGATAGATTGTTGCGCTACCGGGAGAGCTTTTTGTCAGGGGTTTTAAGTCACGTGCGCCAATTGACGACATACGTATAAGCAAGAAAGCCGGGGTTGCAAATCTACAGCAGAGAAACCGTTGACGCATCGAGGCGGCATCCGAGTTCGACGCGCGGCGGAGGGTTGGCGACTCGCGTTGGTTCCACGTTCGGCGTGCCGGAAATGACCGGACGAGGCTCAAACATTCGAAGCAAGAAGCCGGAGTGTGTGTGTAGATGAACGAAGCGTTGCGGGCTGAACTCAAACGCATGGCGCGCGAGGATCAGGAGACGCGCGAAGAGTTGTTGCGCGCGGGGAAACTGCCGCAGGACGGTTACGACTCGCGGATGCGGCGCGTCCACGAGCGGAACAACTCGCGTCTGCGCGAGATCGTGGCGCAGCATGGCTGGCCGGGGCGCAGTGTGGTGGGCGAGGACGGTTGCGAAGCGGCGTGGCTCGTCGTGCAGCATGCCGTGCTTGAGCCGGAGTTTCAACGCGAGTGTCTGGGCTTGTTGGAGCGCGCGGTCGCGTCGGGCGAAGCGCAGGGCTGGCAACTCGCGTATCTGACGGACAGGGTCTTGATGTACGAAGGAAAGGCGCAAATCTACGGGACGCAGTATGTGCCGGTCGAGGGCGGTAAGTCAGCCCCTTACACCATCGCCGAGCCGGAGCACGTAGACGCACGCAGGCGCGCGGTCGGCCTCTGTTCGCTCGCAGAAAACACGCGGCGGATTCAGGCGGAAGATGAACTCTTGAACGCGAATCTCTAAATTGCGTCGCGGATCACAGCAGTTCAGGTGGACGAGGCGCGGCTCATTTAAACCCGACAGGAAGCGCGCGCCTGAGTGGCTATGCCTCAAGTTGCGTCTCACTTTTACTCTTCTTCATAAGAGAGGAAGTTGGCGGCATTGAGTTCCAGATTTTCCCGCCCGTGGTCGTACCGCATCACGGTCTTAGGGTCTTTGTGCCCGCTCATCATCTGCACCTGACGATATGAAAGCCCCTGATCGAGCGCGCGCGTGATAGCCGTCCGCCTCAGATCATGCGGCGAGAGCTTACCCACGCCCGTAAACTCTCCCCACTTCTTTACGAGATTCCAG
>DASWNS010000347.1:0-3087 GCA_036399115.1 Pyrinomonadaceae bacterium
GTCCCGGCCTGCTCGTCGCCTTCGTCTTCGAACTGACCCTCGATTATTTCTCCACCGCTCCTTACACGACGAGATACGCTATCGTCGTGTTCAACCGTCTGGCGCTCTTCGTGAGCATCGTGCTGTTCGCCAGTTCGCGCCGCGAGGCGGAGAAGCGTCTGCGCGACCAGCGCGAATGGCTGCGCGTATCGCTCGAAAGCATCGGCGATGCCGTGATTGCGACCGACATCGACGGTCGCGTCAATTTCATCAATCCCACCGCCGAAGCCCTCACGGGCTGGAAGCTCTCCGAAGCCGTCAACAAACCGCTCGGCGAAGTGTTTCGAATTATCAGCGAAGACGCGCGGCAGCCTGTGGAGAACGTCTTCACGGTCATCCGGCGTGAGGGCATCGTCGTCGGGCTTGCCAACCACACCATCCTGATCGCCAAAGACGGCAAAGAGATTCCGATTGAAGATAGCGGCGCGCCCATCAAGGACAAAAGCGGCAAGATGATCGGCGTGATCGTCGTCTTCCACGACGTGAGCGAACGCAGGCGTGCCGAACAAGAGCGCATCGAGTCGCTCAAACGCGAGCAGGCGGCGCGCAGCGAAGCGGAAGCCGCCAATCGCCTGAAAGACGAATTTCTCGCCACCGTCTCGCACGAACTACGCACGCCGCTGACAGCCATCGTCGGTTGGGCGAGCATGCTCCGGACGATCAATTTCACCCCCGAATCCACGGCGCGCGCCCTTGAGACAATCGAGCGCAACGCGAAGGCGCAGACGCAGATCGTCGAAGACCTGCTCGATGTCTCGCGGATCATCACAGGGAAGTTGCAGATCAATTCGCGCCCGGTCGCCATCGCCCCGACCGTCGAGGCCGCTATCGCCACCCTGCGTCCGGCGGCGGAGGCCAAAGCCATGACGCTCAAGCTCTCGCTCGGCGAGGCGACGGGTCTGGTGTTTGGCGATCCAGACCGCCTGCAACAGATCATCTGGAATCTGGTTTCGAACGCGATCAAGTTCACCCCTGAAAATGGCCGGATCGAGGTGCGGGTGGAACAGTCGGGCGCGTTCTTCGAACTCAGCGTGCGCGATAACGGCATCGGCATCGAAGCGGAGTTTCTGCCTTACGTCTTTGAACGGTTCCGGCAGGCTGACTCTTCAACGACACGTACGCACGGCGGCTTGGGCTTGGGACTGGCGATTGTGAGGCATCTCGTCGAGTTGCAGGGCGGGACAGTGTCGGCTCAAAGCGACGGTGCGGGTCGCGGGTCTGTCTTCACAGTGCGTCTCCCGCTGGCCTCTAGCCGCGAGGAAGTAGTTATGAGCGAGGTTAAATGAAGCAAATTCGCGGGGTAAATAATTCCTGTCAACTTTGTCGGATTAGTCACAAAAAAGCGTTGACAGTTTTGTGATAGCGTGTATAATCCCACCGAGTTTTGGATGAGCCGGTCGCCACAACCTGGTTAGTCGCAAGACAGCATCCGAGACAGATACTTAGACGCCCGCCCGTGCCAGCTCGAACGCCGAAGCGCCCCCCGCTTACGCAACATTCGAGCTGGCACAGCTTTTTTTGCCCGCCGAACTTTCCACCAGCGACATCCGCAGCCGTCTCTCAGCCAATATTTGCCCGCGCAAACAGAAGTTCCGCTTGCGCGCCCGCTTCGGCCAACACTTCCGCCTCGTTGACGCACAGCAGTTCCCTCTCCCGCATCACAACCCTGCCGTCAATGATGACGGTTCGCACGTCCGACGCTTCCGCCGCGTAGACGATGGCCGAGACGATGTCGGGGCGCGGCGTGAGATGCAGGCGGTCGAGCGCGACGAGGATGACATCGGCGCGCTTCCCCGTCTCGAGCGACCCCGTCTCATGCGCGATCCCCAGCGCACGCGCGCCTTCGACGGTCGCCATTCTCAGCACACGCCGCGCGGGCAGCGCATCCGCGCCGTGCGCCACCTTTTGCAGCAGCGCGGCGGTTCGCATCTCCGTGAACATATCGAGGCGATTGTTACAGGGCGCGCCGTCCGCGCCGAGCGAGACGGAGACGCCGCGTGCGAGCATTTCGACGATGGGAGCGATGCCCGAACCGAGTTTGAGATTCGAAGACGGGCAATGCATGACATGCGTTCCGCTCTCGGCGAGGATTGCCAGTTCGCTCTCGTCCAGATGAATGCAATGCGCGAGCGCGACGTGCGGCGCGGCCAGACCGAGCGACGCCAGGTATGCGATATTTCGCATCCCCGTCGCGCTCTCGACCATCTCGATCTCGGTGCGGTTCTCCGAAGCGTGCGTGTGCACGAGCACACCGCGTTCGCGCGAGAGGCGCGCCACCCCTTCGAGCAACTCGCGCGTGCAACTCACGGCGAAGCGCGGGGCGAAGCACGCACGTATGCGTCCCGAAGCGCGCCCGTGCCACGCTTCAATCAACGACAGCGATTCGCGTATCGAGTCGGCTGTCTGCTCGAAAAGTCCCGCCGGAACTTCTGCGCCCGCGTCCATCATGCACTTGCCGACCGTGGCGCGAAATCCCGTCTCTTCAACCACGCGGAAGACCTCTTCCGTGTGATGCACCGTCTCCATCGTGAGAGCGCAGGTGGTGCCACCTTTGACCATCTCCGCGATGCCGAGCCGCGCCGAAGCGCGTACGGAGGCGCGCGTGTGCGCGGCTTCCAACGGCCACACGCGCCGCTTCAACCAATCGATCAAGGGCAGGTCGTCCGCCGCGCCACGAAAGAGCGTCTGGCAGAGATGTATGTGCGTCTGCACGAAGCCGGGAAGCACTGCGCAGTTGCGCGCGTCCAGAACTTCGTCGGCGGCTTCCGTCGTCTCACCGATTGACACGATCCGTCCATCGCGAATCAACAGATCGCCCGTCACGATCTCGTCGCCCGCGTTCATCGTGATGATCGCGCCGCCCTTGATGAGAATGGAGTTGCTCATGCGTCTATCTTTAAACGTGCCGGACAACGACAGGTAAACTTCGCGCCGATTATGCTTTGGCGCGAACGTGCTGTAAAGAAGCAAAAGCTCAGCCGCCGCCGGAGCGTCTTTCGTTTGTGCGAAGACGCTCCGGCGGCGGCTGTTGGTGTGGTTTGACTCAGG
>DASWNS010000348.1:0-13643 GCA_036399115.1 Pyrinomonadaceae bacterium
CGTAGCCCTGCTCCTCAAGAATTACCTGGAGCGCGCCCGTGATGCTGCTCTCGTCGTCAATGACCAGGATTTTGATCCATGCTCGCATCTTCTGCGTACTCACTTTTCGGCTGGGAGTTCGATGATGATTTGCGTCCCTGCCTCCCGGCGGCTCTCGATGTGAATTGCCCCGCGATGTAGCTCGATCACCTTTTTGGCGTAGGGCATGCCTAAGCCCAGTCCTTGAGATTTCGTCGTGTAGAAAGGCTCGAAGACTTTTTCGATCTGTTCGGGAGTCATGCCGTGGCCTGTGTCGGCGATGGTCAGTTGGCTCGTGCCGTTCACGCGGTTGGTCTTGACGGTCAGGCGGCCTCCGTCCGGCATGGATTGAATGGCGTTGAGCGTCAGGTTGATAAGCGCGGAGGTGATGGAAGTTTCGTCGAGCAGCGTCGGCACTTCGGCGTCCGCGAGTTCGAGGCGTTCGTCGATGCGGTGTGCGTCGATCTGCGGTTGCAGCAGTTGGCAGACTTTGCGCACGACGAGGTTGAGATCGACGGGGCGCGGCGAGAGCGAGACGGGGCGCGCAAAACTGAGAATCTGTTCGGTCGTACCGACGAGATGATTGATGCTGTTGATGATGCGGTCGCAGAGTGCGACTTCGCTCTCGGTCAGTTTGCTGCCGAGTTTGTTCTTCAAGTGCATGGCGTAGAGCAGCAGCCCGGCGAGCGGATTTTTGACCTCGTGCGCCACCTGCGCGGCGACGCGCCCGAGCGCGGAGATCTTCTCGTTGTGGAAGAGTTGACGCTGCATCTCCTCCTTCTCCGCTTCCAGACGCTTGCGGATCGACCAATCGCGCACGATGAGGACGCGCAGACGCTCCTCGTCCATCGAGAGCGTGCTGCACGACACGGAGACGGGCAGCGCCAGACCCTTTGAAGTATGAATGGATAACTCTCTATCGGTGCAGTTTAGATCGTTCAAAGCGATGGCGAGCGTGTCGCCGTCTACGTCTCCCTGCGTCCGCCAATCGAGTTCGTTGATGTTCTTGCCGAGCAATTCCTGCGGGCGACAGCCGAAGAGTTCGCAAAACTTATCGTTGACTTCGATGACGCTGCGATTCGCGGCGGAGACGATCACGATGCCGTCGTTGGCGCGTTCGAAGAGGGCGCGATAACGCTCCTCGCTGGCGACGAGTTTGCGTTGCTGGCGACTGACCAGACGGAGCAGCAACGAGACGACGATCAAGTCCACCGTGACTGAGATGAAGAAGTGCTCGAACCTCTGCTGCGTTCTCCATCTGGCGACGCTGTTGGCCGCGCCCGGATAATATGCCTCAATCACCGAATAGAAGGGCGCCATCAGCACCTTCTCCCACAACAAAACCACCACGCCGGTTAATAAGACCGTGAGTGCGGTGAAGAAGAGAACGAGAAGTAAGTTGCGTCTCTTTTTCATGTGCGCCTCCCGCCTTAAATTTGTGTTGCGCCCGCGCCGGTCGGATCGATAAAGAGCTAGCGGGTCGTCGAGTATGTGTATGAACCGTCTCAGGCTTCTGTTTCGCGTGCCGATCACACGTTTCCGCACACAGGGCCGAGCAGTCCTCTGTAAATTGAGGGGGTTAATATTGAAGAATATAGCTTGTCGAGGCTAAATTCTACGGCCTTGTGAAGGGGAAAACTGAACGGGACTGCTGAAAAATACTCCCGGCGGTTGGGCTTGTCAAGAAACTTGCACCGGCCTGTCAAGAAACTTGCAGCAACCGTTTAAGACATTGCATCGAACAGTTTCAGTTTGCGACGGCGGGCGGCGGCGAGTTTGTCCAGAAACTCCTCGCGCGGGATGGTGCGCGCGCCGAGGGCTTTCATGTGCGGCGTCATCACTTGAATATCGAGCCAATCGAGGCCGCGCAGTTGCAGGTTTTCGATGAGGTGGAGCAGCGCGAGTTTCGAGGCGTTCGGGCGCAGGTAGAACATGCTCTCGCCCGCAAACGCGCCGCCCGCATCGACTCCGTAAAGCCCGCCGACCAGCGCATCGCCCTCCCACGCTTCGACGCTGTGCGCGTGGCCGAGTTCGTGCAGGCGGCAATAGGCTTCGAGCATCTGCGGCGTGATCCAAGTGCCCTGTTCATCGGGGCGCGCGACGCCCGCGCAAGCGAGAATGACGGCGCGAAACGCCGCGTCGATGGTGAGACGAAAGGGGGCGCGTCGGCGCACTTTGGCGAGGCTGCGCGGAACTTTTAAATCCTTGAACTCGATGATCGCGCGCTCCAGCGGAGAGAACCAGGTCAGAGGCCAGCCCTCAATCGGCCAGGGAAAAATCCCTCTCTCGTAGGCGCGCAGCAGGTTGAGCGTGTGTAGATTTCCGCCCACGGCGACGATGTCACCGTAAGGCGCGTCTCGCGGATCGGGGAAACGGATCAGTTCCGCGTCCCGCTTGAAAAACTCTGCGGGGTGGCGATATGAAATGTCTGTCTCCGACATAACGCGAGTGCGAATTCATCAGAGCGTTTCAACTTCTTTGCGCCTTGAGTGTGCTGCTTCGTAAAAGCAAGGGGCGTGAAGGACTGAATGCCTGCTCTGATGGCTCAATTCCCTTTTGCTTCGTTAACTTCAAGACCGGGGAAGACGAGGGTGAGTTCTTCGTTCGCAACGCGGACGGAGACTTCGCCGCCCGACGCGAGCGACGTGCCGAAGAGCAACTCTTCCGCGAGCGGTTCCTTGATCTTCGACTGGATCAGGCGTCCCATCGGGCGCGCCCCGAACAGACGGTCAAACCCGCGCGAGGCCAGCCACGAGCGCGCCGCTTCGTCCAGCACGACGCGCACGTTCCGCTCCGCGAGTTGCGCGTTCAGTTCTTTAATAAACTTGTCCACAACCTTTTCGATCACTTCAAAACTGAGCGGCGAGAAAGCGATCCACGCGTCGAGGCGATTGCGAAACTCCGGGCTGAACGTGCGTTCAATCGCGCCGCGCCCCTGTCCTTTGCCCGAAGTGTTCGACTGAAAGCCGATGCCGCCCGCGCTCAACTCCTGCGCGCCCGCGTTTGTCGTCATGATCAAAATGACGTTGCGAAAGTCTGCCTTCTTGCCGTTGTTGTCGGTGAGCGTGGCGTGATCCATCACCTGCAAGAGAATGTTGAAAAGGTTCGGGTGCGCTTTCTCGATCTCGTCGAGGACGAGCACGGCGTAGGGAGTTTTGTTGATCGCGTCTGTGAGCAGGCCGCCCTGATCGAAGCCGACATAGCCGGGCGGCGCGCCGATGAGACGAGAAACCGTGTGCGCTTCGGCGTACTCGCTCATGTCGAAGCGTATGAACTCGATGCCGAGCGCGTGTGCGAGTTGTTTAGCCAGTTCGGTCTTGCCCACCCCCGTAGGACCTGAGAAGAGAAACGAGCCGACAGGCTTTTCGGGATTGCCCAGACCGGAGCGCGACAACTTGATCGCGTTCGTGATCCCCTCAATCGCTTGATCCTGTCCGTAGATGACCGCCTGCAATTCTCCTTTCAAATCGCGCAGGCGATCCCGCTCCGAACCGGCGACCGTCTTCGGCGGAATCTTCGCCATGCGCGCGAGCACGATCTCGATCTCGGCAGTGCCGACCGTCTCCGGGCGTTCTTCCTTCGGCAACAACTTCATCGCCGCGCCCGCTTCGTCCATCACGTCAATCGCTTTATCGGGCAGCAGGCGGTCGTGCAGATACTTGGCGGCGAGTTCGGCGGCGAGTTGGATCGCTTCGGGCGCATAGGTCACGCCGTGATGCTTTTCGTAGTAGCTCTTGAGGCCGTGCAGAATCTCGACCGTCTCGGCGAGGCTCGGCTCGCCGATCTCGATCTTCTGGAAACGTCGCGCGAGCGCGCGGTCGCGTTCAAACGCGCTCTTGTACTCGGCGTAAGTCGTCGAACCGATGCAGCGCAGTTCGCCGGAAGCGAGCGCGGGCTTGATGATGTTGGAGGCGTCCATCGAACCGCCCGACACCGCGCCCGCGCCGACGATGGTATGAATCTCGTCTATGAAGAGGATCGCGGCGGGAATCTTCTTTAACGCGTTGATGATGGCTTTGAAACGCTGCTCAAACTCGCCCCTGTATTTCGTGCCCGCCAAGACCGCGCCCATGTCGAGCGCATACACCACTGCGTCGCGCAACACTTCGGGCACGTCGCCCTGTTGAATCTTCAAGGCCAGCCCCTCGGCAATCGCCGTTTTCCCGACGCCCGGTTCGCCCACGTAGATCGGGTTGTTCTTGCGCCGGCGACAGAGAATTTGAATCGTGCGCAGAACTTCCACGCTGCGCCCGATGAGCGGGTCAATGAAGCCTTCGCGCGCGCGTTCGTTGAGGTTGACGGTGAAGGCGGCGAGCGGATCGCGTTCCTGTCCGGCGTCGGCTTCGCCTTCGGTCGCGCCGTCAAACTCGTTGCCCGCCGGTTCGTAGCCGCCCGCGAGCTTGGAGATGCCGTGCGCGATGAAGTTGAGCACGTCGAGACGCGTGATGCCCTGCTCCTTGAGCAGGTAGACGGCGTAGGAGCGTTCGGCCTGAAAGAGCGCGGCGAGGATGTTGCCGCCGTCGATCTCTTTCTGCCCGCTGCCCTGCGCCTGTAGCATCGCGTACTGGAGCGTGCGCGTGAAGGTGTCGGTCTGCTCCGGAATGTGCGTCGTATTTCTGGTGACCAACTCGATGCGCTCGTCGAAGTAGAGTTCGAGGTCGCGGCGCAGCGCGTCCGTGTCGCCGCCGCAATGGCGTATGACGTTGCTCGCAGTGCTGTCTGAAAGCAACGCGAGCAAAAGGTGTTCGAGCGTGACGTATTCATGTCTCCGCTCGATGGCCTCTTCGACGGCTGCGCTCAAAGTCGCTTGTAGCTCTCTCGTAATCATAAAAAAAGCAGGGGTCGGAAGTTAGAGGCGAAGGTGTGCAAGAATCAGTTCGTCTCTTTAACCGCACTCTCACGCCGGAACTCTAAACACTCGTTTCTTCAATCGTGCAGAGCAGCGGAAACTCGTTCGCACGCGCCAACTCCGTCACCTTCGACACCTTCATCTCCGCGATCTCGTAGGTATAGACACCGGCCACGCCGACGCCTTCAAGGTGCACTTGGAGCATAATGCGGAGGGCGTCAACCTCGGATCGCTGAAAGACATTTTGCAACACGTAGACGACAAACTCCATCGTCGTGAAGTCGTCGTTGTGCAGGACGACTTGATAGAGCGGCGGTTTCTTGAGCCGCGTCTCGCTCTCCGTGACGACCGCTTCGTCCGTGTCCGAATCGAATCTTGACATAAATGCCGTTTCTCGCGCGCAGCCGTTCTGCGACCGCACGTTGACAGGATACCAACATCACACGCGGGACGGTAGCGTGCAGGGCAGAACGGCAGTGGACATGATAATCGCCGCCCCTTTTCTACCCTGACACGTAAGCCGGATAGAAAAAGGGGCGACGCTTTGATCGGCGTCGCCTCTTTTTATGTTATCGGGGGTTTGCCCGTAAGCGTGTGCTTGGCCGCCATCGGTTCAACTGCAAACCGGGTTCAGCGGTGAAAATTACTCGCTGTGCTGGACGGGGTTGATGCCTTTGCTGGCCTGACTCGCGGTGCGTTCACTATGTTGGACAGGATTGATGCCCTTACTCGCATTTGAATTGAGTATCGTGAGGGCAAGTAACAGCGCGGCCAATGTAACTATAGTAGACATAAGTTTTCCTTTTCAGATCGTGGACGTGAGGCTAATGAGACATTAGCGCGGCGAAAGATATAGGGAAAGGCGGTGTGTGTCAATAGTTATCCGGCTATGTGTCCGGGTGGAATTTGATGGATGCGGCGACGAGCCAGACGAGCCTGATTTCCTCACTTTCCCTTGCTTCCGCGCTGCCCTTCGAGCGCGCTCAACAGCAGACGCGTGAGACGCCGCACTTCTTTCGCGTCCGACGGCGGCGCGTAATCGCCGCGCACGTGCAACTCCAACCCCGGCTCGATCTCCACGCGTTCCCACGTGGCCGGACTCGAAGGCGCAGCTTGACGCTGTGTGGCTAAATTCGGAGTTGGTTTGGCGAGCGGTGCGTCGGCGGGACTGGCGAAGTTTTGCTTTCGAGACGGGGTGGAGGCGGCGGCGGGCGAGGTCGATCTGGTGAGCAACTTTTCCAGATAGCTGTGGGCTTCGTTCTTCGCCCCGGCTTTGGCGTCGAGGCCGAGAAGTCGTTCCAACTCCCGTTCGCTTCGCCCGTCAACCAATTCTTTGATCTTGCGAATCGGCAAATGCTCCGATTGCAGTTTCTTGACGACGAGCAACTGTAGGAGATGCACGTAGCCGAAGACGGAGGCCGTGCCCTGCTTATCCGAGGCGGGCGAGAGCAATCCTTCGGCGAGATAGTAACGGAGCGTGCGTTCGTCTGGCATCTCGCTGACCGTGCCGCGATCCTGCGTCGTGCCGATCTCCGCCAGAATCCTCGCCGCCTGTTTCGCCAGTTCGACGACGCCGATATATTTTTGACTCCGTATCTTCTCCAGTTGTGTGCTCATGGCGGCTAACAATAGTTCAAGCAGCCATGCCGGTCAACAGCATTTACTGTCACTACAGGAGACGGATGGCTGAGGAGCGCGGCGCAGGTCTTCATGGTTTATGATGAAGCGGAGTTTTTCATGTCTACTATTTCAGCGGGAGCGGAAAGTTGACGAAGCGTGGCAAGTATCTGCGCGCCTCGGAGGTGGCCGAGTACGTCTACTGCGCGCGTGCCTGGCGGCTGCGCGTGGACGGGCGCGAACCGGCTTCAGGCCACGCGCAACGCGCGGCGGGCGAAGCGTGGCATCTGGCGCACGGTGCGGCGGTCGTGCGGGCGCGGAGGATGCGCTTGCTCGCCGGGTTCGCTTTCGCGCTCGCGCTCATCGTCGGCCTCTTAATTTTATTGCTCGGATGGCGTTGAGTTTACTCTATCTGGCTGGCATCGTTTTGTTGCTCGTCGCGCTCGGCGCGTGGCTGGCGTCGCGTCGTGGTGCGCGGCAGGCGGATTTGCCGGAAGGTCGAATCATCTATAGCGATACGGGTGCGCCCGTGGGACGCATCGCTCCGGTGACGTTGAGCGAGCGCGGCGAGCGACAGGAGAAGCCACTGCTTTCGCATCGTCATGCGCTCGTCGGGCGACCCGATTATCTGGTGCAGACGGAGGGAGGGATCATTCCGGTTGAGGCCAAATCCGCGAACTGCCCGGCGAGCGGCGTGCCCTACGAGTCGCACTTGATGCAACTCGCCTGCTACTGCCTGCTCGTCGAAGAGGCGACGGGCGCGACCGTGCCCTTCGGCGTGATACGTTACCGCGACCGCCAGTTGCGCGTGGACTACACGGACGAGTTGCGCGAGAGCTTGCTCGAACTGCTCGCGGAGATGCGCGAAGCGCGGCGCGCGGGCGAAGTGCATCGCAGCCACGAAGAGGCGGCGCGCTGTGCGGCCTGTAGCTACAGAGAAATTTGCGTCGAATCGCTGGCGGATTGAAGCTGCGGGTTAAAGCTGCACTTCGAGTCTTCTATCCGGGGTGCGGCGCGTCGAGCAGATCGTGGCGCGTGATGATCCCTGAGATTCTGCCGTACTCTTCCACCAGAATCGCCGGACTCTTTTGCAGACGCTTCGTGACCTCGCTTACGCTCGCATCCACGTCAATGAGCGGAAAGCTCGCTTCCATCAATTCGCTCACAGGGGCGTTCATCAACTCCCGGTTGCCGAGGACTTTCGCCAGCATACGATTCTCACGAAGCGACCCGACGGACTTCCCTTCCTCGATAACCGGAATGTAAGACAGCCCGAGTTCGTCCATTTTCGCGAGCACGTCGGAGACGCGTTCAGTTGGAACGACCGAGACGAGAGTTCCCGGCGAGTGCTGGTTCTTCGTTCCGCTGATGAGTCCGGCGGTGATCTTTTGCGGTTCGATGAGACGCTTTTCTTTCATCCATTCGTCCGAATGGTGCTTCGACAAATAGTGCTCGCCCGTGTCGCAGACGATGAAGACGACGAGGCCGTTTTCGTCCAAGCCCCGCGCGACTTTGAGCGCGGCAGCGAGATTCGTGCCCGTCGAACCGCCGCAGAAAATTCCTTCCATGCGCCCGAGTTGGCGCGACAGTTCAAACGATTCGCGGTCGGTGACGTTGATGATCTCGTCCACGTATTTGAGATGGACGTTATCCGGAATGATCTCCTGTCCGATGCCTTCGACGAGGTACGGAGTCGCCTGTATGAGCTGCCCCGTCTCCTTGTAAGTCTTGAAGACCGAGCCGTAGGGGTCTGCGCCGATGATCTTGATGTCGGGACTCTGCTCTTTGAGGAAACGACCCGTGCCGGAGATCGAACCGCCCGTGCCCAGACCTGAGACGAAGTGCGTGATCTTGCCTTCCGTCTGCTTCCAGATTTCGGGTCCCGTCGTGCGGTAGTGCGCCTCCGGGTTCGCGGGGTGCGCGTACTGGTTCGGGTAGAAGGAGTTCGGCGTCTCGCTGGCGATGCGCTGCGCGGTCGAGACGTAGTGATCGGGCGTGCCCGGCTTGGCCGAAGAGGGCACGACCACCACGTCTGCGCCGAGCGCCTTGAGATAACGCACCTTCTCGACCGATGCTTTGTCCGTCATCACGAACGTGCAGCGATAGCCTCTGACCGCCGCCGCGAGCGCGAGGCCGATGCCTGTGTTGCCGGAAGTCGCTTCGACAATCGTGCCGCCGGGTTTGAGTTTCCCTTCGCGTTCCGCCGCTTCGATCATCGAGATGCCGATGCGGTCTTTGACGGAATAGCCGGGATTGAGATTCTCCATCTTGGCAAGCACCGTCGCCTTGATGCCTTTGGTGAGATGGTTGAGTTTGACGAGCGGCGTGTTGCCGATAAGGCCGAGTATATTTTCGTGGTAGTCCATAAACTCTCTTCTGCTGCGGAATTGAAACCGGCGGCAAGCCGCGCCGTCGCTGGTTGAATTGAACACTCTATAAAAACTTTTCTTCCACGCTTTGTCAAAGCTCACGACCACCGGACGCGCCGAGACGACTGTTGCATGTCCGGTCAGCACTTGTTTCATCTATGAAATATTGTTGCACTCGCGCCTGAAACATGCTACAGTGCCAGCGTTTTCGAGAGAAACGCTCCAGTGCTGCTTGAAGTTTTTCGTGAGGCACTCCCGAGAGCGGTCGCTGTAAAAAAGTTTTTGGCGGGCGAACACGCACAAACCGTCACCCTAAACAAGAAACACTGTAAGGAGCATCTAGTGATGAGCAACACAAGAAAACCGAGAGTTAATCCGCTGAGCCGTCGTCCGCGTCAACAGCGTCTGGTGATGGCGGTGCGCGGGGGCGCGGGCGTGGGCAAGAGCCATTTCGTGCGCAGCATGGTCGAGGCGGGTTTGGGTCGCCTCTGCATCTTCGACGTGGAACGCAAGACGCGACTCCTCAGCGGCAACGGCGTTGCCTTCGACGGCCTCGAAATCGAGCACCCTGACGAACTGCCCGAATTCATTGATTGGGCGCTCTCCGGCGAAGGGCAGGAGCAGAACTACGGTTGTTTCGCGCTCGATTCATGGGCGAGCTATTTCAGCGCAAAGCACAGCGAGATGGTGGCGGCGGTGCGCGAACGCACGGGCGACCCGCTCGCGCAGCCTTCCGCCGAAGAACTCGCCGCCGACCAGATGATCCTGCAAGGAGTCTTACGACGGTTGTGCATCGAGAGCGGAAAGTCGGTCGTGATCGTGGATCAGATTCCGGCGAAGGGGAAAGAGTCGAAGGAGGATAACGAAGTCGGGCGCGTGTTGCCGATGACGGCGAGCGGGTTGGAATACTTCGTGGACATCATGGTCGAAGTCTCGCTGCAAGAGCGCGACGGCGAAGTGGTGCGCGTCTTCCAGATCGTGAAGAGCAACAGCCCCGCTTTTGAGGTTGGCTTCGAGTTGACGGGCGCGGTCACCTTCTCGGATTTTCTCAACCACATGAAGCGCGAGTCCGGCACGGACCTGCCGATGGAGACGCCGCGCGCACAGAGCGTGCCGGAGACGCTCGAAGAGAAGCCTTCGCCGCTCTCGCTCGTGCCGCCCACTTTGACGATTCAGGAGTTGATCACGAAGGCCGAGCAGCATGGTTTCAAAGTCGCAGACATTGTGACGGGCGCGAAGCTCTATCACAACCAGACCAACATCTATCGCCTCACGCCCGAACAGATCGCAGACCTCGACCGCCGCATCACCGCGCGCATCGAGAAGATGAACAACAACGCTGCGGACGATAAAGCGGGCGCGGCCAAACAGGGCGCAAACGTCAACGAGACGAACGCCAGAGCCGCGGGCGCAGCGCGCAACATCAAACGCGCTTAAGCGCATTTCGAACGCGCGCACAACCTCCGCTTTTGCAGAAAATTTGAGCACAGGAACGAGAGCCTCCAAACTCTCGTTCCTGTGCTTTTCAATTTGGGACTCTGATTTTGCGTCGAGGCATTTTTTGACGTTTCCGGGATAAAGTTTTTCGAGTGGAGCGTTACCAGCCGCGTTGAATTTGCCAGCGGTCAACGATGCGCCCGCCTTCGAGCACGTTGTAATGTGGATGCTGGGCGGCGGTCAGGCACGAATGGTTGGCGAGGATGCGCAGGCGCGTGCCGACCTTCAACTTCTCGAATAGTGCGGCGTCGGTCACTTCGATCATGCCGTGCTCCTGCGAAAGCGACGCGACGCGCAGATTCAGTTCGCGCCCTTCGACATCGAGCACGCGCCCGTAGCCGCACGTCTCATCAAACTCAAACGCGCCGCGATCTTTCGAGAGCGCGACGGCTCCCGCGTCAATCACCACTTTGCGGCGGCTCGCATCCCGGTGCACGACGGCGGAGAGCACCGTCAAAGCGCAATCCTCAAAACGACAACTGCCGAGCGTGGCTTGAAAGGCATCGAAGAAAATATAGTTTCCCGGTCGCGCTTCATCTACGCCTTCGAGATGTTCGACGGTTGAGATGGTCGGAGTCGAACCGATGCTGACGACGGGCACGGGAATGTCCTCGTGACGAAGCGTGGCGGCAAATTCGACCATCACATCGCGCTCGCGCCGGGCGATGCGCTGCAACTCTTCGGGGGTGCGACTGTGATACGAATGTCCGGCGTGCGTCAGGATACCTGCGAAATGTAGATGCGAAGCCGCTTGGATGCGGCGCGCAATCTCGTAGGCTTCCTTCGTGTGCGGTTCGACGCCGCAACGATGATAGCCGCAGTCCACTTTCAAAAACATTTCCAGACGCACATTCGCCGCGCGTGCCGCCGCTTCAAGTTGCTTCGTTGTTTCGAGATCGTCCGTCAGCAGGGCGAGCCGCTCACACTCGCGCGTGAGTTCGATGGCGGCGGCAAACTTCCCCGGCTCAATCGGCACAGCGTAAGTCAGGTCTGTGAAACCGCGTGCGGCGAACCACACTGCCTCGGCCAGTGTGGACACGGTGAGCGCGGCGGACTCGGCTGTCGTTTGCAGCCGCGCAATCTGTACGCACTTATGCGTCTTGATGTGCGGGCGCAGACGTGCGCCCATACTTTTGACCCGCGCAGACATGCGCTCTGCGTTTCGTCGCACGCGCGCCACGTCGAGCACAAGCGCGGGTGTCGGCAGTTCTGATAAATTCATACGCGTTGGATGTTGCCGCAAAAGCCGCCTTGAGGGCAATCAAAATTATGTGTGTGTGTAAACAGGCTGCCGCCTTCCTTTGCGACGCCGCTCGAAATTTGTCTCACGCCGAGCCGCACAGGAAGAGAGGAAGCATTGAATAGTAAGTCCCCGGTTTGAACAAAGTTTGAGGTTGACGCGCACAGCGCGCTCTCTTCTTTTAGTGATCTCTGATTCGATGTCAACGAAATGACTTCTCGACTCTGGCACATGAACGCCGATTTTGAAATGGAGTTGGCTGCCGACAGCCCCGGCTCTTACCGGCGGCCACAGACCTTTCAGGCTTTGAATCGTCGGCTCGCCCCGCACCTGCTCTGGCTCGCGTCCCCCGGCGATGCGCTGCTCCTCGAAGAGAGTTGGCCTGAAACTCTCGCGCGCGAAGCGGAGCGGCGCGGCGTCGAACTAATCCTGCATAATAAGGCGACGCCACCACAACCCGACAGAATCTTTACGCCTTGGGGCTGGACGCCGAGCGTCGTCCGGCTCGGCGAGAGTTTAAGCGCACGCCTTCCCACTGTCTCGCTGGAGACGGTGCGGCGCGTCAACTCCAAACTTTGGAGTCATGCGCTGGAACAGGAACTCGGCATCGCGATGCGCGGCGCATGTGTCGCCGCAGACTTCGCCGAGTTGCAGGAGGCGGTCGCCAGCGCGTGTCCTCGTGCGGATGATAAATGGGTGATCAAAAGCCCTTTCGGATTCGCGGCGCGAGAACGCGTGCTCGGTCGAGGCGCGCGCCTCGAAGGCGCACAGGCGACATGGACGCGTCGCCAGTTTGCCAGAGGCGTAAAACTTATTTTTCAACCGTGGCTTGAGCGAGTGCGCGAGTACGGCGTGACATTTGAGATCGAAGCGAAAGGGGAGATCAACGTCAAAGGCATCAGCGATCTGCAAACGAACGGCGCGGGCACAGGCACGGGTTACCTGCTCGGTCGCCGGATCGGGGCAGAACGCGTGGCCGAACTCCAACGTCTCGCGCAGGTCGTCGGCATGCGCCTCTTCCGCGAAGGTTATACGGGAGCAGCGGGCTTGGACGCGCTTGAGCACACGGGCGGCTTGCACCCCTTGCTTGAAATTAACGCACGCTATACGATGGGCTTCGTCGCACTCGCCATCGAACGCGCCCTCAACCCGCCGACGCCGACTCTCTGGGAACTGAAATAACTATCCGGCTGCCCTGGCGCGAACCGCCGAAGCCCGCCAGTTTTCCAGAACAGAACGTCGCCGTTGTCAGCCCCGCCGAACGCCATTCTTCAAACGGCGCAGAACTACTCTTCGCACGAACGCCTCGCAGTCGCTTCGCATTTCTTGGAGAGAAGTTTATACGCGAAAACATTGATTGTCTGCCGCACAGTCCTTCCCGGCACGCATTCGCCCTCTTCAATTCCCTTCCCGCTATTTTGAAACTTTATTTACTATTTTGAGCTAAGTTGAGGTATATTGCTCGACCTTGAGGATTACTGTTCAACTTCAAGAGTATGAAGGAGGGCAAATGGAAAACAATCAACCAAACGACTTGATCGCGGTCGCTGAAGCGCAGCGGCTGCTCGGCGTCAGCCATGCCAAAATAGCGCAACTCATCAGAGAAGGCGCGCTCAGACATTTTCCCAACCCCCTGGACAAGCGGGTCAAACTCATCAGCCAGACCGAAGCTCTCGCACTCAAACCGCAACGGGTGGATAAAGCAGCATGAAAACTATCGCCATCGCGAATCACAAAGGCGGGTGCGCGAAAACGACCGTCGCGCTCAACATCGCGGTTACGCTGGCGACCACAGGATCGCGTGTGTTGGCCGTCGATCTCGACCCGCAGGGAAATCTCTCCGCGTCGCTCGGCATCGACCTCGAAGAGTTGGAGGATTCACGCCACACCTCGCACCGCCTCATGCTCGACGAGCGCGGCGATTTCTCTACCTACACGGCCAACGTCCGCCCACGGCTCGACGTGTTGCCGTCCTGCCTCGACGACGACGCCGAAGCGCTCCTTGACGGTCAGGCCGTGTCGCGCGAACTGTTGTTAAAACAGAAATTAGCTC